>JAISRY010000145.1 GCA_031273385.1 Tannerellaceae bacterium
GTATTTTTTATGTTTGTAATTTTTCTTTTTAAACTCTCAAATATAAAGAATGCTCGGAATTTATCCTACTCCTAGCTTCTTTTTTCATTCGAGATTACAAACATAGGAACTCCGATCGCAAGGGCGGACGGGTCGATCGGAGGTGTCTCCACTCGCTGCGCTCGGTCGACATGACGTTCTGTTTGCGCTCGGTCGACATGACGTCCTGTTTGTTCGTAATTGCCCAAGAACTCTCAACTCTCCACTCTCCACTCTCAACTCAGAAAGCTCTCAATTCATTTGGCGATTAGGAGGTAGTAGTTTTTTTTGCCTCTTTGTACTAATATGTAGGTGTCGTTTAGGAGGGAAGAGGGGGTTATGAGTTGGTCTGTTTCGTCTAAGCGCTCTTTGTTTAGGCTGATGCCGCCGTTTTGGACGAGTTTGCGCAGCTCTCCCTTTGAGGGGAATACCGGCGCTTTTTCGGTGAACAGGTCTATCGCTTTTATGCCGGCGGAGAGTTCGGACTTGGAGATTTCGAATTGCGGGACGCCGTCAAATACGGCCAGCAATGTCTCTTCATCCAGTTTTCTTAATGATTCGGAGGTGGAATGGCCGAACAGGATGTCGGACGCCGCCATCGCCATTTCGACGTCTTCCGGCGAATGTACCATACAGGTGATCTCTTTCGCCAGCCTTTTTTGCAAGGGGCGCAGGTGGGGGGCCTTTGCCTGCTCCTCTTCCAGGGCGGCAATGGTTTCCCGGCCTAAATCCGTAAATATCTTGATGTATTTCGCCGCATCGGCATCGCTGACATTCAGCCAGAACTGGTAGAAGGTATAGGGGGAGGTATAGCGCCTGTCCAGCCAGACGTTTCCATGTTCCGTTTTCCCGAATTTCGTGCCGTCCGCTTTGGTGATCAGGGGGCAGACAAGGGCGTAGGCCTCGCCTCCGGCCTTGCGGCGGATGAGCTCCGTTCCCGTCGTGATATTTCCCCATTGGTCGGAGCCTCCCATTTGCAGGCGGCAGCCCTCGTGCTGGTAGAGGAAGAGGAAGTCGTATCCCTGTAGCAGTTGGTAGGAAAATTCGGTGAACGACAGTCCGGCGTTGGAGTCGGAGCTGAGGCGTTTCTTGACCGAGTCTTTGGCCATCATATAGTTGACGGTGATATGTTTGCCGATGTCGCGGATGAAGTCGAGGAATGTATAGGCTTTCATCCAGTCGTAGTTGTTCACCAGTTTGGCGGCATTGGGGGCGTCCGAATCGAAGTCGAGGAATTTGGCCAGCTGTTTCTTTATCATTTCCTGGTTGTGGCGTAGCGTCGCTTCGTCCAGGAGATTACGCTCGGCAGACTTCATCGACGGGTCGCCGATCATCCCCGTCGCCCCGCCGATCAGGGCGATCGGGCGGTGTCCCGCTCGTTGAAAATGTTTTAACATCATGACGCTGACCAGATGGCCGATATGCAGGGAGTCGGCTGTCGGGTCGATCCCCACATAGGCCGACGTCATCTCTTTCTGTAATTGTTCCTCCGTTCCGGGCATCAGGTCATGGATCATGCCCCTCCACCTTAATTCTTCTACAAAGTTCATCGTATTCATTGATAACATGTTAAATTCATCCGTCGTGAAATGTGCGCAAAGGTACGTATTTTCTAAGATTAAATGGAAAAAACCCGGTGAACATTTTCCCTCACCTGCGGAACGAGGGCTTCGGGCGGCAGGCGGAGGGCAGAGGCCGTCAGGCGGTAGACCTCCCGGATACAGGCCTCCCTGTCGTCGGTCTCGAGGAAAAGGCGGCCAGGCCATGCCGCGGCAAGGGAGAGGGCGTCGGAATAGCGGCCAAAGGAGAGGTAGAAGCCCTGCCTGACCAGTTGGGACGCCAGCTCCCCTTTTCCCCTGAAGCCGTGGATGACCCATGGCATGGCGGGGTTGAGCCGCTTTTTCACCGCGATCAGTTCCATCGACGCCTTTACGCAATGGATGATGAGCGGTTTGTGTCGCTCTTCGGCCAGTAGCGCCTGCCTGGTGAACAGGTCGAGCTGTCGATCCATCGGGGTTTGCGCCGGTTTGTCGAGCCCGGCTTCCCCTATCGCCACGACGCGGGGATCGTCCACCGCCCGCTCCAGCCGTTCCCATTGTTCCTCCCCATGGCGGATATGCCATGGGTGAATCCCGACGCTGATCCACTGCGGGCGTTCATCGGAGGGGGGATCGTCGGGAGAGGTATTGACGATCGCGATATCTCCGGCGGGGGACGGATCGTGCGTATGTATATTGCAGTAGGCCGTCATGGGACGGGGTCATAGCCGCTTCCTCCCCAGGGATTGCAGCGGATAATGCGCTTAAAGGAGAGATAGAAGCCCTTTAGCGGACCATATTTCTTTACGGCTTGCAGGGCATATTCGGAGCAGGAGGGGACGAACCGGCAGGATGCCGGCGTCAACGGGGAGATGCAGTATTTATAGAAATAGACCGGCAACAGGAAAAGCGTAATAACGAAGCGTCTCATCACGTGCTGTTTTTATCTATCCTGTCGATGGCTTTCGTCATCGCTTTCTCGATCTCCGCAAAGGGGCGTATCTCCTTGTCGAGGTAAAGGAACGCCACCATCAGGGGCTTCCTGTTTTCATCCCGAAAGCCCTCGGGGCCATGCTTGTGTAGCCGGTAGGCTTCGCGTATGCGGCGTTTGACCAGGTTACGCCCGACGGCGCGTTTGATGTTCCTCTTCGGGACGCTGACCATCATACAGAGCGGCGCCGGCAACGCCTCTTCGGTCGACAGGTAAATCACCCGCAGGGGAAAGGCGACGAACGATCGCCCCTTTCCGAAAAGTAAATCAATATACCGTTTCCACGAGAGGCGCTCCTTTTTCGGAAGGGTATATCGTTTATCTGTCATCCTTTTTGCCGTTGGCCAGCTCTCTCTTGAGGTATAGCTCCAATGCCGCCGTCATGGATGGCGCTTCGGGAGTCGGGGCTTCCACATCGAGGTGGAAACCGGCCTCTTTCACCGCTTTCGCCGTCGTGGGGCCGAAGCATCCGATTTTCACATTGTCCTGCTTAAAGTCCGGGAAGTTCTTCAGCAAAGAGGTGATCCCCGACGGGCTGAAGAACAGCAGCATATCGTAGTCGAACTTCTCCTCTTTGGCAAAGTCGTTGCTGACCGTCCGGAACATCACCGCCTTGGTATAATGGATCCTTTTCGTCTCCATCAGGGTGAACAGATCATCCTTATGCACGTCCGAAACGGGCGCGAGGTAGATCTCTTTCGCATGTTTGCCGATAATCGTCACCAGGTCTTCCGTCTTCCCCGTCTGCGCAAAAAAGATTTTCCGTTTCCTGTATACCGTGTACTTCTGCAGGTATACGGCAATCGCTTCCGTCATGCAAAAATACTTCATCCCCTCCGGAATGACGATCCTCATCTCTTCGCAAAGGTGGAAGAAATGGTCTATCGCCGTACGGGCGGTGAAGATGACGGCGGTATGATCCAATATGGAAATGCGTTGTTGTCTAAATTCTTTTGCCGAAACGGGCTCTACTTTTATAAACGGTCTAAAGTCAATTTCTACGCCATATTTTTCAGCAATATCGAAATATGGGGACTTTTCTGATGCAGGCTTCGGTTGAGATACCAGCAATTTTTTGATATTCAATGCCATATAGTGTTTCCATCAATAAAGTTATACAAATATACCGTACCTTTATATAGAAATACAAGAGGTAGGATTTCTTGGGCGCAAAGGTACAAAATAATATATAAAAAACCAGTTTTTCCGAAACGAAATATTCGGATCGTCTTATAAAGTATCACAAAGCGGCATGAAACGTAGAAAAAGACGAATAAAGCAACCGGAATCATGATTTGTGTCCCAACGAAGACCAGCCACAGAACGGGGATATACAACAGGATACCCCACAGGCCGGTGATGGCGTTATAGTTCGTTTTCCAGAGCGCATATTTCTCCGGTTTGATAAAAACGCTCCCCAGGGCATGGTAGATTGATTGCTTGAACAGATAAAAGGAGAGCAGGACGAAGAAGATCAGGGCGATCGAAAAGAGGTTCGCCGACAGATCCGGATAGTTGATATACCCCAGGTTCTTACCGGCGATGAATGCCGCGATCGAACAGAGGGACATCGTCTGAAAGGTCATAAAAGCGGCATGGAAGAAATCGTTCCCCGTCACATTCTCAAACAGGCTATTCCGTTCCCTGAAGTAAAAGACATCTTTCACCATCTTGACGAAGAGGTGTAAATTAGACCGGAAAACCAGCGAAAAAGCGATAAGCTGCGCCAGCAGCAGCGAGAAGATGATATCGTTCACCAACTGCTCATCCCATAGACGTATGCCGACATATCCTTCAAAAATATCCATCCTAAGCCGTTTTACGCCGCAAAGATAGAAATAATTTAGAGGAGTTATAGGATAAACGTCCGGAATAACCTGTCGTCAGCCAGTTCGTCATACTTTTTGACACTGATCCCCATCTTCCGGAAGAAAGACCTCAGGCGCTCGTCCATGTCGGGGATGTAAATCTCTTTCACTTTGTTGGTCAGCGCCCAGAACGACAGGTAGCTGATATCTTTCGATTCCAACGCCTCATTCTCAACGCCGACAACTTTATCTCTCTCGATGTCAAAGACAACGGCATGGCCTATATTTCCGCCAATCCTTGAGTTTTTTCCATTTAATAATAGCGCAATTTTCATATCGGTACAGACACTTTTTATTTTAGTCCCCCAAATATAGGGAATAAAATCGGCCGTACAAGAGATTGGCTATATTTTTTTCAAAAAGAAGTCATTTCCTTTATTATCTACCAATATAAAGGCGGGGAAGTTTTCCACTTCGATCTTCCAGATCGCCTCCATTCCCAGTTCGGGGTATTCGAGGCATTCGACTTTCCTGATGCTTTCCTGCGCCAGTATAGCGGCCGGCCCGCCGATACTCCCCAGGTAGAACCCGCCATGTTTCCGGCAGGCTTCCGTCACCTCCGCGCCGCGGTTTCCTTTGGCGATCATGATCATGCTGCCGCCATTTTCCTGGAACAGGTCGACGTAAGAGTCCATACGCCCGGCCGTCGTCGGGCCGAACGAACCGGAGGCCATCCCTTCGGGCGTCTTGGCCGGGCCGGCATAATAGATGGGGTGGTCTTTGATGTATTGGGGAAGCCCCTCGCCGGCGTCGATGCGCTCTTTCAGTTTGGCGTGGGCGATGTCGCGACCTACCACGATCGTTCCCGACAGGGAGAGGCGGGCAGAGACGGGGTATTTGTCCAGCTCTTTCAGGATATCCGCCATAGGCCGGTTCAGGTTGATCTTTACCGCTTCGCCCTCGCCGGCTTTCCGCAGCGCTGCGGGGATGAAACGTCCCGGATTTGTCTCCAGCTTTTCGATCCATATCCCCTCCCGGTTGATCTTGGCCTTGATGTTGCGGTCTGCCGAACAGGAGACGCCCATCCCTACGGGACAGGAGGCGCCATGGCGGGGAAGACGGATGATACGGACGTCATGCGCGAAATATTTTCCTCCGAACTGCGCCCCCAGGCCAATCCCGTAGGCCTCTTCCAATACCTGCCTTTCCAGCTCGATGTCGCGGAACGCCTGTCCGCCCTCGTTCCCTGTCACCGGCAGGTGGTCGTAATAGTGGGTGGAGGCCAGCTTGACGGTTTTCAGGTTGGCTTCGGCGGAGGTGCCGCCGATCACAAACGCGATATGATAGGGGGGACAGGCGGCCGTCCCGAGCGTTTTCATCTTCCCGACAAGGTAGGGGAGGAGCGTTTTGGGTGTCAGCAGCGCTTTGGTCTCCTGATACAGGTAGGTCTTGTTTGCCGATCCGCCTCCCTTGGCGATGCAAAGGAACTTGTATTCGTCTCCCTGCGTGGCGTATAAATCAATCTGGGCGGGAAGATTGCATCCCGTATTGATCTCTTTATACATATCTAAGGGGACATTCTGGGAATAGCGCAGGTTCTCTTCCGTATAGGTTTTGTATACCCCTTTGGAAAGGGCCTCTTCGTCGTTGCCGTCCGTCCATACCTGCTGCCCTTTCTTTCCGGTGACGATGGCCGTCCCCGTATCCTGGCAGAAAGGGAGCTTTCCTTTTGCCGACACTTCGGCGTTGCGCAGGAAAGTCAGCGCGACGAATTTGTCGTTGTCGCTCGCTTCGGGATCGGAAAGGATCGCCGAAACCTGCGCCTGGTGTTCGGGGCGCAGAAAGAAAGCCACATCGCGAAAGGCGGCATGAGCCATCTTCGTTAACCCTTCGCTTTCAATTCTTACTATCTCTTTCCCCTCAAAAACGGTGACAGACACATGCTCTTTTGTAAGCAGATAATACTCGGTCGTATCTTTTCCCATCGGGAACGGCTCCTGATACTTAAATGGAGGTATTGCCATATCGCTCTATTTTTAATTATGTAATGAACTATTCGTTGTCGATTGATCAGGCAAAGATATAGATTATTTATCGAAAAGTCGTATCTTGCACCCGCTGTAAAGCGAAAAGCCTTTACTTGAAATGTGATGTATGATATGAAAAGAAACAGTTTTGTCTATCTAATCGCCCTGTTGCCGCTGTTGATCCCGGGTGTCGTCCGGGCGCAGGTCAGCCATGGCGGAACGCCGATCCCTTTTGTACAGACCCGGTATGCTTCAGGCGGCCTCTTTGAAGAGATGCCCGCTTTCGACCTGGAAGAGCAGCTACGCGCCGACTCCCTGGAAGAGAGCGGCCTGAGAAGCGGATACCGCTTCGCCTATAAGTTTATGACGCACTATAACCGCAGCAATTCCGGCTCCTCCCTGACCTTGCCGGACGGGACGCGGCTATGGCGGTTGGGCATCCGCTCCCGAGGCGCCTCTTCCATCAATATCCTCTTTACGGAATACGAACTGCCCGAGGGCGCCCAGGTATTCGTCTATAACCCCTCCCAAACGCAGGTGTTAGGCGCTTTCAACCGGCTGAACAATTCGGAGTTGGGCATCCTGCCGGTCGCTCCCGTCACAGGCGACGAGCTTATCGTCGAATACCATGAGCCCGCCCAGGCCTCTTTCCCCGGGCGATTGACCGTCGGCGAGGTGAATCACGGATACCGTACCCTCCTGAGAGGATACGAACCGGCAGGGGATAACCCCCAGTTTTCCTGTATGCCCTCTCCCGTCTGTTACGGAGGGGAAGAGACGTTCGATCCCATTGAACGGAGCGTCGTGTTATTGATGATCAACGGGAGTCTGGTCTGTACGGGCGTCTTGGTGAATAATGCCTCCAACGATGGAAAGCCCTACCTGCTGACGGCATCCCATTGCCTGAACGAAAATTTCGCGATCACCAACCCCGATTACGAAAAGGTAGCGGGCAGCATCGTCTGTTTCTTTAATTATAAAAGCCCCCTCTGCGATACCGTGCTGCGGGGAACGGAAGAGCAGTCCGTCGCCTCCGCCTCCTACAGGGCGGTGTATGAGAAGAACGATCTGGCATTGCTGGAATTGCTGGAGAAGCCGCCCGTCTATTACCAACCCTATTACGCCGGATGGAACATCGACGATAAAGGAGGAAAGCCCGTCTACACCGGTATTCACCATCCGGGCGGCTCCACCAAAAGGATATCCCGCACCGACGGCGCCCTGGTGCTGACGACGGCTGACATAAGGGGAACTCCCTTTTCCCGGGATGTACACTGGCTGGTTGGGCGATGGCAAACGGGATGTACGGCCGGAGGCTCTTCCGGCTCCCCCCTCTTTGACGCGGAAAACCGGATCGTCGGGTTACTGTCCGCCGGCGTATCCACCTGCTACAGACCGGAAAACGATTACTATTACGCCCTGCACAAGGCATGGAAAAATTCGGAGAAAGAAAACGAGCAGCTCAACTGTTGGCTTAACCCCGCCAATAACGCAGGTATCACGCAATGTGACGGACTGGATCCCTACGCCGGACAACCCTGTTACCGGTTGAGCAATATCTACGAAAACAGGCTACAGGAGGTGGTCGAAATCACCAAACTCCCCTCGCCCGCCGACGGAAACCTCTTCGGCGCCAATTCGTTGGGGACGAATGAATATGCGGAAGAATATTCGATCAACAGAAGCGCCCTCCTGTACGGCGCCTATTTAGTGACGCCATCCCTGACCGAACCCCTAAAAGAGATGGAGGTCACCGTTACCGTATACAACGGCGGCGAGAAGCCCGGGACGCCCCTTTACACCACGAAGTTCTACCCCACCTACACCAACAAAACGGATGCCGGCGACAATACGTTCCAGGAAACGGAAAAGCCGCTCTCCCGCAGCCAGGAGAGCTTCGTCAAGTTTGAGAATCCCGTAAAGGTGTCCGGCTCATTCTACATCGGATATACCATCGTTTCGCCCGCCAACGCCTCCTTTGCCGTATACAGCCTCCCCAAAGGGGCGACCACCCGCAATACCGCATGGATAAAATACCAGGGGATATGGACAAAGACATCGGCCTATACGCCCATGCCGTTTAATACCTCCCTGTTCGTCGATCCGGCCATCCAATACACAAGCGGCGATACCTCCGACGACGAAATCGCACAGGATACGCCTGTACGGATCTTCATCGGTAAAGGGGAAAAGAGCCTCTACCTCGTCCTCCCCGATCAGGCGGAAACGACCGCCTTTGCCCTCTATTCGGCAGACGGCCGACTCCTCCACCGGACAACCATCAGGGGGAATACGGCGACCCTCCCCCTCCCCTCCATCCCCGCAGGCGTCTATATCGCCACCCTCCGGGTAGAAGCGCAAGGGCAGGCGCCCCTCTTTCATTCGCAGAAAGTGGTCTTTTAGCGAGAGTTCGATACAAAAAGGGCTGGAAATACACAATAGTGTAGCCGGACGTACACAGTTGTGTAGCCGGAACAACACAATAGTATCGTCCGCACAACACAATAGTGTAGCCCCGGCTACACAACCGGGTAGCAAAATCAGGGATGGCCGAGCATCTGTTTGAGGTGCGCCGGCCTGTCGGTCGTGATAAAATCGACCTCTTTCAGGATAAAATCATACATCATCAGCAGATCATTCACGATCCAGACATTGACGGTAAGCCCCAGCTCCTTTGCTTCCCTGATCCATTCGGGTTTTTCCCTCAATACGTCACATAGATAATCCATTCCGGTGAATCCCTGTTTTTTCAGTTCGGAGGGGGGAATATAGCCGCCCAGGAAAGAAACGGATGATTGGGGGGAAAGGCGGATAAATTCCCGGCAAACCGGTACGCTGAACGAGATGTATTCCACCTGTTCCTCCATACCCATTTCCTTGACCATAGACACAATGGTTGCGGCATATTTGAGGTCTTTTTCAGATGATTTGTTTACCTTTAGTTCCAATATCAACTGAATGTCCAGCTCTTTTCCCCGCCGTAAATATTGTTGCAAGGTCGGCAGCGTCTCCCCGTTCGACAACTTGATATTCTTGATCCGGTCGTAATACGCCGTTTCTATCATAACTTCGTTGATCTTCTCATCGTGGCAGATAACAGGCACCCCGTCGAGGGTGAACCTGACATCAAATTCCGAACCATAAAAGCCCGCCTCCGCCGCTTTCTGCAACGCGGCCAGCGAATTTTCCGCCGACCCCTTGGTATCCCAATACCCTCGGTGAGCAACCACTTTGGTTTGAGACAGGAAGCCAATCCTGAGGGATACCGGAATCTCTTCTTCCCACTCATCCTTCTCGCCGGAACAGGCAGCGAGGCCTATCATGAGCGTGATGCCAAGTAGGGATAAAATCAGCGGTTTCATGCTGTTTTATGTTGTCGTTCTTTTATGGCCTGTACAAGATCCAGGCCGTTGTCGTAACTTTCCCAAAACAGCTTCATAATCCTGTCCCTATCCTTGACATGGCAATCGGTATGCTGCCGTATGAGAGATAGTAATTCGTCAAACCTTTCCACCCTGACTCCCGGCATATATTCCACATAATCAAACATCAATTCGCGGATTTCGGCGGTATATTTCTCCAGGTCGAAACAGAAGATAATGATCTCCTTATTCATCTGCAGATAGTCATAATAGATCGACGAATAATCCGTAATGAGTACATCGGTAAAGGGGAGGATGGCATACACGTCGTCCCGGCGTTCCATGATTTTCAGATTGGAATATCCTGATACCTCTTCTAAATCTAACCGTTCAAGTGGATGTAATTTTAGGATAAACAATTCATTGTTTGATCGAAGCGCCTCATTCAGTCGCGAAAAATCCATGCCGGAACGAGTGATGATATCGCTTTTCGACTCTCTCCACGTGGGCATATAGATATAGGTCTTCTTAAATCCGGAAATATGCTGTATGAGTTCAAGCATCATGCCGGATTCATATTTCCGGATAAAATCCAACTGTCTCTCCCTACTCCAGAAAAAGATGGCATTGCGGGGGAAGTTGGTTTCGATGAAGCGGTTTTCCGGTATCCTGAACTGGGGTGAAAAAAGGTTTTTCGTCAGAAAAGAAGAGGAGGAAAGGGCGACATCCGGCTTCAGGAAATAGGTATAGAACAGCGATATTGTGCAATAAGAGGAACGGGCAATCTGATCCAGACTTTTCCCAAATGCGGCCACCGCGTTCTTTTCGCTGTTCCATATGCATGCTTTCAGCCCGTTGCCGTGCCAAAGATTCACATAACAAGCGCCGCCTGACAAATAAGGGTTGATCTGCCGCATGTTTATCGTCACAATGTATACCCCAGCCGTCATACAATGATAGATCCCTGCCAGGCTCAGCCAATGATAGGCGGTGAATCCCTGCCGCCTCAAGTCCCGATACGACTTGTCCTTCGTAATGCAGACAGGTTTTAATTCAGAATGGTTCTCAAGCACATCAATATATAAAAACCGTGAGTTGCCCAACCCTTGCAAGTCGTCAAAACACCACTTGTTTTTATTCCTTGGCAATGCTTTCGACATGTGATAGGTCAAATACCCAATCAGCTTTAAGCAAAATTTGATATATTCTATCCATTTCTCACTTTTCATGTGGATATAAAGTATTTCTTTTCATAAAATGGCAAAATCTTCGTGCATTCTTCACGATATGATTTTGTCTGACGCAAAAATAATTAAAAAGCGGAAAACAAAAAAGTTTTAGTAAAAATACTTTATGTCATAAAATGGGCTTTAATACGGATGCATGACGGGAGCGCTGGTCTTCCGGAGGAGGCGTCATATAGTCAGCCCCATAGATGGTCTCCAAATAGAGTCCGGCATTGCGGGGAACGTAGAACATTCCATCTTCAAACGCCATCTCGCTCAGCGGCATCAACTCTTCGTACCGGATATAACGTATCCAGGGAGTATCCCAACCGGCGCCAATAAAGCAATCCGTCCCTCCTTGATTCCGGTTGATGAATTTTCGCACAAACTTCTGATAGCGCTTGACTAAGAAATGGAAAAGCGGATAAAAATGAGCCAGTATCTTGCGAATGGGCGATTCGTGGGTGAAATAGATGGAATCTAAACATTTACATATAAACCTATTGTAGCGTTTCAACAGCTTCTCGACACCAAAAATCCACCGGTTTGTATGGTATCGGTCGGTTGGAAAAATATCAACGAAAAGTCCCTTTTCGCAGGCTTCATCTTCATAACCGGGTGAAAGGGTGAAACTCTTTCTATCTCTTATCTTACAAGGTAAAGGGAGGTAGTGGTAGTGCGGATCCGTCTTGCGCGTCTGAAGCATCATGTCATCGGGTAATTCCGCTTCGGCAACCTCCAGAAAACGTTCATAATCTTCGCGCAACATGCTTATGTCCAGATCGTCGTCCCAGGGAATAAAACCTTTGTGGCGGACAGCTCCCAAGAGTGTTCCGGAACAGAGCCAATACTGTATGCCATGCTTCCGGCATATATAATCAATGACCTTGAGCATACGCAACATAACAAATTGCGCCTGCCTCAGCGTAGTCTCACCCTCTCGACGATTATCAGGAAAAAGGTCTTCAAAACAGACTTTGTTTTTCATATAGTCACCCATAAATACATTTGATCCCTTTTCATGTGGATATATATTATTTTTATCTGACGCAAAAATAATTAAAAATCGGAGAATAAAAAATTCCCAGTAAAGCTTCTTACACAAAACAGGTTGTTTTTGGTAGAAAAGTTTTGTGTATACGCAAAACTTTTCTACTTTCGCTAAAAAGTTTATCGTATAAACAAAACAGGTGCGAATGGAAACGAAAGAAAATATGATTATCAGGCAGAAATACATAGATAAGGTACGCCCGTTCATTGGGAAACAGCTGATTAAAGTCTTTACCGGACAGCGGCGCGTGGGTAAAAGCTATCTGCTGAAGCAGTTGATCAATTATATCCGCGAGGAAGATAAATCGGCTCATATTGTGTATATTAATAAGGA
>JAISRY010000146.1 GCA_031273385.1 Tannerellaceae bacterium
GTGCGATCGGAGGTGTCTCCACTCGCTGCGCTCGGTCGACATGACGTTCTTGCTTGCGCTCGGTTATAATGACGGATACTATTTGTTTTTCACACGATTGTGATTCATCGTCATTATAAGGCAATAGAGGGTGGTAATGCATTTATATACAGTACCCTTAGGGTACTGCCTATCTATGTTAGCTCTCTACGAGAGCCATTTTAATGCGTTGCCCCTGGGCTCTTAGGGGATGCGTTGAGGAACAATGGAAAATAATGCGTACCTTTGTCGGATTAAAGTAAATATATAAAAATTGATTGGATATGAAAATTGCGACAAATAAGTTTGTTTCGGTCACGTACGACCTGAACGTCGGAGAGGGTGATGAACGTGAATTGATGGAAAGGGCGACGCCCGAAGCGCCTTTGAATTTTATCTTTGGAGCAGAGATGATGCTTCCCTCTTTTGAAGAGAAGTTGAAGGGGCTTAAAGTAGGCGAGAAGTTCAACTTTACCCTCTCTCCCGCCAATGCGTATGGCGAATACAAAGAAGAGCATGTGATTGAATTGCCTAAGAATATCTTTGAAGTCGACGGTAAGTTTGATTCGGAAATGGTTATGGAGGGGCATACGCTTCCTATGGTGGATGCGGAGGGGCATCAGATGACCGGCTCAGTCCTTGAGGTAAAGGAAGATGTCGTCGTGATGGATTTCAACCATCCGCTGGCCGGCGAAACGTTGCACTTCAGCGGAGACGTGATTGACGTACATAATCCGACAGTCGAAGAGGTCACCGAATTAATGGCCCCCGGATGTGGTTGTTACAGCAACGGCTGCGAAGATGGCGGTTGTTGCGGTTGTGGCGCTTAGTCAAAGTCGACCGGCATGAACTCGTTTGGAAACATATTCCGGCTGACCTCGTTCGGCGAATCGCATGGCCCCGGTATCGGAGGGGTGATCGACGGTTGCCCGCCGGGTATTGAAGTGGATATGGCATTTATCCGGCAGGAATTAGACCGCCGCAAACCCGGCCAGTCGAAGATAACGACCCCGCGCAGGGAGGAGGATGAGGTTCAATTCCTGTCCGGTATCTATGAGGGACAAACGACAGGGACGCCCATCGGTTTTATCGTCTGGAACAAGCAGCAACATTCGGCGGATTACGACGACATCGAACGGCTCTACCGCCCCTCTCATGCCGACTATACCTATCAGGTAAAGTATGGCCTCCGCGATCCGAGGGGTGGCGGGCGTTCTTCGGCGCGTGAAACGGTGGCGCGCTGCGTGGCCGGCGCTATCGCCAAGCTGGCGCTCAGGGCGTATGGCATTTCCGTATGGGCGTATACCTCCCAGGTCGGCGCAGTCAGGCTGGAGGGGACATATAAGGAATATAGTCCGGGGATGGTGGAAGAAAACGCCGTCCGTTGCCCCGATCCCGCCAAAGCCATCGAGATGGAAAAGCTGATCAGGGAAGTACAGTCGGAGGGAGATACCATCGGAGGCGTCATCACCTGTATCGCACAAGGCGTGCCGCCCGGTTTGGGAGAGCCCGTCTTCGGGAAACTGCATGCCGCCCTGGGGCACGCCATGCTGACGATCAACGCCGCCAAGGGATTTGAGTATGGCGATGGCTTTAGCTCCGCCCTGTATCGCGGCTCCGCACATAACGATACATTTTTCGACGATCACGGAAAGATACAGACCCGCACCAACCATTCAGGAGGAATCCAGGGAGGAATATCAAACGGGCAGGATATCTATTTCCGTGTCGCATTCAAACCGGTCGCCACCGTTCTGATGACACAGGAAACCGTTACCGTAGAGGGTGAAGATACACTCTTCAAAGCACGCGGCAGGCATGACCCGTGCGTACTTCCCCGGGCTGTGCCGATCGTAGAGGCGATGACCGCAATCACATTACTCGATTACCTGCTGATCCAAAAGGCAAAATAAAAACAGAAAGAAATCATGGAGATAAAAATAGGCGATAAGGTACGTTTCCTCAACAGCGTGGGAGGAGGCATCGTGTGCCGTTTCAGGGGGAAAGACCAGGTATTGGTAGAAGACGAAGACGGTTTTGAAGTGCCGGCTTTGATCCGCGAACTGGTCGTCATCGAAACGAACGGGGCACAGGTACGCACCCGCCCCAAACCGAAAGAGGAAGCGCCAGTGGCAAAACCGGCTCCACCGCCGGAGGTGAAAGAGGAAAAAGTACGGGAAACGCCCGAGGGCGAACGGCTGGACATCTATCTCGCCTATTTGCCCCTCGAACCCAAAGCCATGCTGCAAAGCGGCTATGAAGCCTACTTTATCAACAACAGCAATTATTACCTGTTTTTCAATTACATGAACCGGCAGCACGGCAGTTGGTTCAGCCGCTATAACGGCCTGATCGAACCGAATACCAAAATCTTTATGGAGGAGTTCGGGAAAGAAGAGTTGAACGGCATGGAGCGGATGTGCGTCCAGTTGATCGCCTTTAAAAAGGATAAGCCCTATTCGTTGAAAAACGCCATCTCGGTGGAACTGCGGATAGATACGGTCAAGTTCTATAAAGCCCACTGTTTTATGGAAAACGACTTCTTTGAAGAGGAGGCGTTACTTTTTCCCGTCGTCCGCTCGGATGTGCCGGAAAGGGAGCTGCTTATTTCAGCTATTGACATACAGGAGGCGATGCAACAAAAGGCGTATGCCGACCTGCCCCCCTCCAAACCTGCCGTTAAGAAGAAAACCGCCCCGGCGATTCCCGAGATCGACCTGCACCTCAACCAGCTGTTGGATAATACAAACGGACTGACCCCGGCGGATATGCTGAACTATCAATTGGATAAGTTCCACGAAACGCTTGCCCAGTATGCCGGGCAGAAAGGACAGAAGATCATCTTTATCCACGGAAAAGGCGATGGAACGCTCCGCAGCGCGATTGAAAAAGAGTTGAAGACCAGATACAAATCCTATTATTACCAGGATGCCTCTTTCCGTGAATACGGCTTCGGGGCGACCATGGTAACGATCAAATAAACCCACCCGGCAGAAATGGCTATCGAGATAGAACGAAAATTCATGGTTACCGGGGACTTCTCAAAAGAGGTACACTATTCCCGGCGTATCGTACAGGGATACCTTTGTACCAGCCCAAAGCGTTCGGTGCGTATCCGTATCGCCGGAGAAGAGGGTTTCCTCACCGTCAAAGGGGCGGCGGACGAGAGCGGGTGGAGCCGGTATGAGTTTGAACGGGAAATTCCCCTCGCAGACGCCGAAGAGATGCTAAAACTGTGTGAAGCCGGTATCATAGACAAAATCCGCCATTACATTCCGGCCGGCAAACATACGTGGGAAGTCGATGTGTTTAATGGCGATAACAAGGGGTTAGTCATCGCGGAGATAGAGTTATCTTCTGCAAACGAATCTTTTGAAAAACCAAACTGGTTAGGGGAAGAGGTCACCACAGACTATAGATATTACAACGCCAGGTTGTCACAATTCCCCTATTCCCTATGGAAAGAAGAATAGGTTATTTCAGGTCAGTGTTCTCTTCGATAAGCCCCCAGAGAGTAGAGGCTTATACGCTGAACTTATCCAAATCAGCCGCTTTCACACGGAAAATATGTCCATTACGAGAGAAAACCAGCTCCCCGTTCTCTTTTTTCTTTTCAGAAACAAGACGCTGAAACGCGATGTTCGCTCCTCTAACTATATTCTCCTCGAATTCTCTAATTTCTTGTTCACTCATACTGCTCAAGTTGATTGTAAATTTTGAGGTTATATATCTCTTTTTTTTTGTTTTTAAATCCTTTCGCTATCACTTCCATCGGAGACATGGAATTGTCTGTTATCATCCAATAATCGCTGACCGGCAAATAAAGTTCAAACAGGTTGTGTATTCCCGAATCGTATCTCCTCCGAATCGTGCTTTCCGCAATATTGTGCCCTCCGGCAGCAACTCTCATCTTCACCCGTTCCACAGCTAAATCCGGCGTATTCAGCCAGAAATAGAGCAGTGTAACATAGTATCCTTTTTCTTGTGCACTCTGCATTAACTTAACGACAGAGCGAGTGGCGAGCGTGGTCTCCAAGGCGAAAGTCTCGCCTGCAGCAATCAGTTCCTTCATCCTCTTATGCATAATCCGACCGGCTTCAACGGCAACAGCGATGCTGTCCGAGTTAAAAGGGGATAGTCCTTTAGCAATCTCATCGGAATTAACAAACTCCTTACACTTTAGCATCTCCGGCAGTATCGTGTATGAAGCGGTCGTCTTTCCTGCTCCATTGCAGCCTGATATGATATACAAATATGGCACCTTCTCACTTTAACTGCGCAAATATAGATATTAGTTTCATAACTCAACGCTTTTTTTACTCAAATATCACTAAAATATGTACAAGATATACTTAAATTCTCCCATTTCGTCATTCAAAGAGCCTGTTTCGTATAAAAATCATGTCCACAAGAGATCACACATAATCCCATCGGAAAGGAGAATCCCATCCCTCGAAAGGGACAACACATCGCCTGCCGGAACAAGCAAGCCTTGCCGGATATGGGGCGCCGCCTGCTTCCGGCAATAGGCGGACAGCTCCTCTCCGAACGTTTCCAGGATATATGACAGATCAATTCCCCACATCGTACGCAGCCGCGTAACCACATAATCGTTATACCGGGTATGGTTATCCAATACCTCCACCTCAGGGGCGTTATCCCCTATCCCTTTTATATACCGCGCGAGGGAGGAGACGTTCCACTGCCGGCTGTCGATATCGTAGGAGTGGGCGGACGGGCCGACGCCAAGATAGGCCTTGCCCGTCCAATAGGAGCTGTTGTGCCGGGACAGGCAGCCCGGTCTGGCGAAGTTGGATATTTCGTAATGGAGATACCCACCGGCGGTAAGCCGCTCGACCATAGCGGAAAACAGGAGGATACTCAGCTCTTCGCCGGATGGGATGATTTTCCCGGCTTCCCGCCATGCATAGAGTTTCGTATGCTCCTCATACGTTAAATGATAGGCGGAAAGGTGGGGGATATCCAGTTGGAGGGCTTTCGCCAGGGTGGTTTCCCATGCCGGAAGCGTCTGCCCGGGCAGGCCATAGATCAGATCAATAGAGATATTCGTATAACCGTTTTCCTTACAGCGCTCAACCGCCTGTATAGCCTGCCGGGCGTCGTGCCGGCGGTTCAGGAGGCGGAGATCCGCTTCACTGAAACTCTGTACGCCCATACTGATACGGTTAAAGGGCAAGGCGCGGAGGGAGGCGACATAGTGCGGGGTCATATCATCCGGGTTGGCTTCCAGCGTGACTTCGGCGTTTTCGCTAACAGAAAAGCAGCGGTAGACAGCATCGAATACTTTCCCGAAATCATGCGCCTGCAACAAAGAGGGCGTCCCTCCGCCAAAATAGACCGTTTCAAGCTGTTCGCCCCGCAGGTAGTCCTTGCGCAATTCGATCTCCCTGACAAGGGACGAGAGGTACATCTCCTTGTACTTTAGTTCTGTACCGGAAAAGAAATCACAGTACGAACACCGCGTGACACAAAAGGGGACATGAACGTATAAACCCGCCATAGCGCAAATACCTGATGATTATTTTCTGCCGAAATCAGCCGGGATTTCTCCCCATTCACCTGTCTCCCATTTATACACCTGGGTAGAATAACTGTTTTCTTTCAACCATTTTTCGGCACGTTCGATCAGGTTGAAGATGGGTTCATTTTCCGGCGTACGCGCCAGCAATGTTTTACACTTCCTGTTCTTCACCCATAGCATCGCGTTCCGGCTGTCGGAATAGATGGGAAGATCGCTATTCTCTTTCTTTAGTAGCGCCAGGCCATGGACAAGGGCTAAAAACTCGCCGACATTATTCGTCCCTTGCTTCAGCGGCCCGACGTGAAACAACTCTTTTCCGGTAGCGGTATAAACGCCCCTGTATTCCATCGCGCCGGGATTGCCGCTGCAAGCCGCATCCACAGACAGGCTTTCAGGGACAGGCTTTCCGGCGGACGCCACTTTCCCCCACTGTGGGGAGGAGGCTTTCTTCGGAGAGTAACGATACCCTTTCTCAAAAGCCTTTTCCGCCTCTTCGCGGGTATCGAATGATTTATATTTTGCATCCGCCTGCCCGTAAACCTGCCTTTTACACGTATTCCAATCGTCATAAATACCCGGGGCAAGGCCTTTCCAAACCACATAGAATTTGCGTTTAGCCATCTCTTCTTTCGTTTTACGGCACAAACTTACTCAAAAAAAACCGTCTTGGACGCCCTAAAAATAGGTCGGGAGCAAAAAAAAATAGCTCCCGACCTATTTCAAATAGGACGGGAGCTATTTTTTTTCGGACGGGAGCTATTTTTGGCCTTTACAACCCTACATGTTCTTGCGTCTTTTTTCCGGGTTGGGGCTTGTCGTCCGGCTGCCGGCTGTCCGGGGAATAGTTCCAAATGATTTTATCTTCAATCGTTTTTCCGTTGTGTTCGGCTTTTACTTCAATGACGTTTTCTCCCGCTTTCAGCCTGACGTCATGAAAGATATAGTGCACATCTGTCGTTCCTTTGGCGTATCCCTCTATTTTCGTATGATTGACATATAGTTGCGGAACGCCTATGTTTGAATAAACCGTCACCGGCGTAACGGCGTTCTCCCTTTCCGTAGCCCGGCGTTGCGTCAGGTAGAGAACGGGCTCTTTGCTCCAGTTGGCCTTGTACCAGTAATAGGCGTCTTTCCTAATTTTGCGGTCGAACGTCACTAACCCTTTCATATTGCGCGCTTCCACGCCTCCCTGCGTATTGACGGGCGTTGCAAAGTCGAACGTATTCCAGACGTATGATGCAAGGAGATAGGGATGCTTGGCAATAATCCCCCACTGTATCTCATGGAACTTGGTGGCGAATGTTTCCGGATAGAATTGGGAAAAATAGCGGCCAACCTCCCCGACGGCCTCTTCCTGCTGGTCGACGTTGGCTTCGGCGCCGTATTCGGAAAAGATGATTTTATGGTGGGGGAACTCCCGTTCCATCCCTTCGATCCATTTTTCCACATCGCCGATCTCTCCGCTGTACCAGCCGAAGTAATGGTTGATCCCCTGTACGTCGGCATTCAGGTTGGAGGCCTGGTCGACCGCCCGGTGCCCGTTGACGGAAGCGGTATAGCGGTAGGGATCTTCCGATTTGGCCAGATCGTCCAATTCCGCCGTCAAAGCGACGGTGTAATGATAGGGCGTATAGACTTCGTTGTGCAGCCCCCATATATAAATCGAAGGATGATTGTAGTTCTGGCGGATCAGTTCGGTGAGTTGTTGGCGGGCGTTAGCGGCCTCTTGCGTCGTAACCCGGTTGACAAACGGGATCTCTGCCCAAACCATGAAGCCGATGCTGTCGCATTTGGCATAAATGCGTTCCGCCTGCTGGTAATGGGCGAGGCGGATCGTGGTTGCGCCCAGCTCCCTGATGATAGCCAAATCGGTATCATGCTGTTCATCGGTCAGTGCGCTTCCGTATTGCCACCAGTCCTGGTGACGGCAAACGCCGTACATAGGCACTTTTTTGCCGTTGAGATACATGCCGTCAGCCGCCCTCAATTCAAAATGGCGTAATCCCAAAGGCTGGGTTACTTCATCGATTATTTGTCCGTTCCGTTCGATTTGGGTAAGCGTTTTGTAAAGGTAGGGGTCTTCCAAGCCTTGCCATAAGTGTGGGCTTTTAAGCACAAAATGCTGGACGACGGTTTGCCGTCCCTGCGGAAGGATCGTTACGGGGGTGGACTGCCTGGCTTTCACCTTTCCGTCCGCTTCGTAAATAGTGGTCAACAGGCGGATGGTTTCCGCGCCTTTATTTTTGTTTTCCAGTTTGATTTTTACCGAAACGTCCGCCGACTGCCTCTTTACATTTGTTTGGGTGATGTACATACCCGGTGACGCATAATCGGTGACGGCGATGTTTATTTTTTCGGTAACGATCAATTCGACAGGCCGGTAAATGCCGCCGTAGACGCCGAACAGGGTATGGTTAACCGGAATGACATCGGGGCGCGCCTGGTTGTTCACCTTCATGAAAAGGGTATTCTCCTGCCCGTATTTCAGTAATTTGCCTATTTCAATGGCGAAAGCCGAATATCCTCCCTTGTGATGGCCGGCCACTTCGCCGTTGACGAAGAGTTCGGCGACGGAGGCAACGCCTTCGAAGCGGAGGAAGACGCGCTTGTCCGCCCAGCTGTCGTCCGGGACAAATGTCTTTTTATAATACGCTTCTCCGGCATAGAAGATATTCTTTTTTACCTGCATATCTTCGCTATTCCATGTGTGGGGAATCACAACCGCCGTCCAGTCTTCGTAAAGCGTCGCCGGAAGGTTTTCCGCTTTCCGGAACCGCCACCCGTCGTTAAACGGCTTGACCTCCCTGCCGTAGGCAAAAGGCCTGTCCGTTAATTTATAGATCTCGCTGCCGGCCATCAGAAAGGCGCCAACGCCATAAGCGGCGGTCATCTCTTCCGTCACCTTGGCCGGGTCTGCGCCAATCGGCTGTATCCAGCCCAATTTCCCGTTTTCGTGGATGGCGTTCGTTAAGGCCGCCCATGCCCGGACGAGGCATGATAGATAGTCCTTTTTGTCGAGTAACCCGCTATTTACGCCATAGGCGATAGAATAGGCGATCAACGCCGTTGCGCTGGTTTCCGGAGCGGGATAGCTTTCCGGGTCTAATAAACTGGCGTGCCAAAAACCGGACGCATGTTGCAACGAAGCCAACCGGGGGATAAATTCCCGGAACAGGTTCTCATAAAACGGCCGGTAGGGCGAATTGGCGGGTAAGCATTTCAGGATATTGGCCAAGCCGGCGGCGACCCAGCCGTTGCCTCTTCCCCAATAGATCTTTTGTCCGTTCCGTTCCCGTTTATCGAAATAGCTGTCGTCGCGGAAGAACAGTTTGTCTTCCCTGTCATACAAATAGCCATACGTTCGTTTAAACTCTTCATCCATGAAGCGGAGGTAGGCCTCGTCGCCCGTTATTTCCGCAATATGCGCCAAGGCCGGAGGAGCCATAAACAAGGCGTCGCACCACGACCAGCATTTTTTACTTTTAGAACGGATGTCCACGCCATGCGGATGATGGATGATCCGGTCAAGGCGCTCTTTCGTTGCGCGTAACATCTTTTCCTCTTTGTGGCGGGCATACATCCGGAGGTAAAACTGCCCCATACAAAGCTCATCCGCGTGATAGCGCCCGATGGAGGGATATTCGCTGAAATTTTCCGCGATCGCCCAGCCGCTCTTTTCTCCCGTTTCATACAACCAGCGGTAAGAGGTGTCCGGCTGTCCGGCTGTTTTTGCCCATTCCGCCATTCCGGTAAAGAGGACGGCATTCGTCCATGCATTGATCCCGTAATCGTGCAATTGCCCCGGCGTCCCTTTGTCAAGATATTGGAAGTGATTGATTTGCCAATCAATCACTTCCTGTACCTGCTTCTTTACGGATGATGTATCCGGCAAGCGGTCGGGATTGTTTGCCCTGGCGGGACAGATCACGCCAAGGCAAAGCAAACCCATATACAATACATTATTCATTCACTACTATTTTAGATACGTTTCTCTTTGAACCGGATGTCGCTTCAATCAGGTAGATGCCCTGTTTCGGTATGGATTTTTCAATCACATTACCCGCACTCTTTTCATCCGATACCAGCTGCCCGGAAAGGGTGAATATCCGGAGCCTGTCGATGGGCTGT
>JAISRY010000186.1 GCA_031273385.1 Tannerellaceae bacterium
AATGGCTCTCGTAGGGCATTCCTAACGGAATGGCTCGCCCGGTAGAAAAAAGATGCCACCGCTGTTTCTGCATCCTGTCAGGGATACATCCTGTTAAGGATGAAGGGATTGGAGAGGCGCATTCCATTCTACCGAGCGATACATCCCTACGGGATTGCTATCGCCGTCATTTTCCTTTTTGATAAACCTGGTTTATTGGGCGCTCACAATTCGGGATGGATAGGGCAGACGCGCAGGTCTGCCCCTACGATCGTACCAAATGTGGTTTTTTGCTGACAAATGGGTGTGAATAGGGTTTTATTATTAATTTTACAGGCCATGCATCGTATACATTATATATTGCTTGCTTTTGTTGCGCTGGTTGGGTGCGATAAGAAAGCAGAGGGGGTGGAGGGGTTTTTTCCGCAAAGCGAGGAGTTGGCGTTTGTTCATTTAGGGATGGATGAATGTTTTTTTAAGCCTCGGTCAATGGAGGTGTTTGATTCGCTGTTGTTGGTCTGTGATCCTGTCGATGATCATCATTATGTCGTTGTCGACCTGAATAAAAGGGAGGTGGTTTTGACGGGGGGACTCAAAGGCGGCGGGCCGGATGATCTTATGTTTGGGGGGTGTATGGATAAAATTGATCATGATTTGTTTCAGGTGATTGATGTGACGAACAGGAAAACGCTGGCGTTTAGCCTGTCGGATATGCTGCGTACTGCTGAATTTGTTCCTGTAAAAAGAATTTCGTATCAGGATTTACATCCTGAAATCAAGGATGTCACGATGTTTATGTATCTGTTGACCGATACGGACAACATTTCACTGGGCTTATATGACAAAGGTAAATATGTTCGGTATACAAGCCATGATCTGTTTGAATACTGGTTGGATTATCCAGAAAAGGAGAAGTACCGCATCAATCCCTTTCATGTCCATCAGGGGGGCATCCATATCAACCGGAGCAAGGGTGTGTTTTTGTATCATAGTCCGTTTGGCTATTACTATGAGATGGTCGCTTATGGCGGTGAGCGGCTGAATGTGGTTTTCGCAGACTATCTGCCGCATGAATTTAACGAAGATACCGGGGCGTTTTCTTTAGATACCCCTTGCGGCATCAATACGGCGGACTTCACCTCAGACGAAGTCTTTATGTTGTATTCGGGGCGGAGTATGAAAGATTATCCCACCAATGCCTATTATTGTGATAAAATCCTGGTGACGGATTATGAGGGTGTGAAGAAAAGGGTGTATCATTTAGGCCGTGATGTGTCTGATATAAAGATAGATGAAAAGACAAGGAGAATCTATGCGATCGCACGGAATCCGGAAACGCTTGAATTGGAAATAGGCTATTTCAATTACTGATATGTTGTACAACATGAAGAAAAAAAGTACAACATGAGGTTTTTATATTGTATATTTGCGATCAAATTTATGCAAAATTCATAGTTCATTCTCTGTGAGTTTTCTGCTTTTTTCGCATAGATCACGTGTACTATGTTAAAAACTTGGAAACTGTATTATTATTATACCTTAGGACAGAAATGTTATGATTGAATTTTACAGAAAACTAACGTTTATGTATTACAATGTTTTACTCATTTAATTTTATTTGCTATGACGAAAACAATCAGGAAGAATGTTTTTATTCTTATGGCCGCAGCGCTATGCCTTTCCGGAAGCGTAAGGGCGGAAATTACACCGGTCAGGCATGACGTCAACGTGTCCCAACAACGTGGGAAGGTGACCGGTACGGTGACAGACAATCTTGGTCCAGTGACCGGAGCCTCTGTCTTTGTGAAAGGAACGACCAACGGGACGGTGACCGACGCCAACGGGCAGTTCACGTTGGAGGGCGTACAAAACGACGCCATTATCCAGGTGTCATTCCTGGGCTATGTCACGCAGGAGATCCCCTTTACGGGGCAATCCACCCTGTCTGTCGTGCTGAAAGAGGACACGCAGATACTGGACGAAGTAGTCGTCGTGGGCTACGGTAGCGTGAAGAAAGCGTCGCTCACCGGCGCCGTCGACCAGGTGAAAGGCTCGACGCTCGAAAACCGCCCGATCGTCTCCGTAGGCCATGCCTTGCAGGGCGTGGTGGCTAACTTAAACATCACCTCTTCCACCTCTCAGAACGAGGGTGGCGGCGGCGCTCCGGGTGCAAAGATGAATTTCAACATCCGCGGAACGACCGGCCTGAACGGCGACGCAGCCTCGGCTTCGGCCTCTCCGCTGATCGTCATCGACGGTATCCAGGGGGGCGACATCAACTCCGTCAACCCCGACGACATCGAAAGCATCTCCGTCTTGAAAGACGCCGCTTCGGCCGCCATCTACGGCTCGAGCGCACCCTACGGCGTGGTGCTGATCACCACCAAGCAGGGACGCAGGGAGCGCAAACCGGTGGTGAGCTACAGCAACAACTTCGCCATGGCGTCGGTCATCAACCTGCCCAAGATGATGAACTCGGTCGACTGGGCCGAAATGACCAACGAAGCGATGATCAACTCCATCGGCACACCCTTTATCGACGACGCAGCCATGCAGCGTATCCGGGATTATGCCGCAGGTAAAATCAGCACCACCACCATCATCACTCCCGCCGGGAACGAGGTGAACCAGTGGGCGGCCTACGACCCCTATTTCGGCAACGACAACATCGACTGGCTGAGGATGTATTACAAAGACTACGCCTTTTCGCAGCAGCACAATGCCAGCGTATCGGGCGGTACGGAAAAAACGACCTACTACGTAGGGTTGGGATACAACCACCGGGGCGGTATGTACAACTTCGGAAGCGACAGCTTCGACCGTTACAGCTTCCGCGGCAACCTCTCTTCGTCGATCACCAAATGGCTGACGGCGAATTTCCGTAGCGCCTTTACGCGCGGCTACACCGACACGCCCTCGTCCGAACATGCAGACTCGGGCGGTATCATGCACGACCTTGCCCGCCTGTGGCCGATCATCCCCTACAAAAACCCCGACGGCACGGTCAACCGCAACAACTACATCGACATCTATGAAAACGGCGGACGTATCAACAATACCGACGACCGCACCGTACTCACCGGCGAGTTTGTGCTCAATCCCCTCAAGGGATGGAACGCGACGTTCAACTATACGTTCGACCACAACAGTGTGCTGAAAGAAAAGAACTACCTCGTTCCGCCGAACACCAAAGACGCTCTCGGCAATACGATCCCCGGACAAAGCCGCGAGCCTAACTACGATGTCCTCCGGCGTGAAAGCGGTAACTATACGCATCATACCATCAATGCCTTTACCTCCTACGAACTCGGCCTGAACGACCACTACCTCAAGGGGATGATCGGGTATACGCAGGAACAGCGGATCAACAGGTGGTTTATGGCCGAATCCAGTACGGGGCATCTATATACCCCTACCGTTCCCACTTTCCCGACGATCTACGACGATACGAAAAGCGCCAGCGAAGACCGCTCGACGACCGCCTCCAGGGGGGTATTCGGGAGAATCAACTACGGATACAAGGATAAATACCTGCTGGAGGTGAACGCCCGTTACGACGGCACCTCGCGCTTCCTCAAAGATGTGCGCTGGAAGACCTATCCAGGCGTTTCGGCGGCCTGGGTGATCTCCAAAGAATCGTTCTGGGAGCCGGTCTCAGACATAGCCAACCTGCTGAAGCTGCGCTTCTCCTACGGCTCGCTGGGCGATTTGAGCTTCCTCAACTCCAGCAACTTCAGCTATCCGCTCTACTACTATCCTTTCTCGCCCTCGATGGGGACGACGGCGCCGACCGGCAGCAACAACAACTGGATATTCGGCAGCGGCGGACGCGGCTCCTACATCACCAGCCCGGCCATCATCAACGAGGCGCTGACCTGGGTGACCAGTACGACGTTCGACATCGGCGTCGACCTGGCCGCTTTCGACAACCGCCTGTCGGTCACCTACGACTGGTTCCGCCGCAACTCCAACGACATCGTTGGGCCGGCCGAACAATTGCCCGCCGTATTGGGTAGCGCCGCACCGAAAAGCAACAATGCCGCCTTGGAAACCAACGGTTTTGAACTCACCGTCGCCTGGCGCGACCAGATCGGCAAAGTCTCTTACGGCATCAGGGGCTCGCTGGCCGACTCGAAAACGGTCGTCAAGAAATACCCCAACGAAAACAAGGCGATCAGCCGCTGGTATGCGGGCGACGTCGTAGGCAATATCTGGGGCTTTGAAACCGAAGGGTTCTTCACCGCCGAAACAGCCAAAGAGGCCATGGAAAAGAAGACGCAGGATGCGATACACACCATCTGGTCGGCCGGCGACATCAAATACAAAGACCTCGACGGCGACGGTAAAATCACCACCGGCTCTTCTACCGTAGACGATCCGGGCGACCGCCGGATTATCGGTAACGACGCCGCGCGCTACACCTACGGTATCACCCTGGATGCCGCATGGAACGGCTTCGACATCAGCCTCTTCTTCCAGGGCGTAGGCAAACGCGACGCCTGGATATCGAGCAACTATTTCTGGGGCATCACCGACCACGTGTGGGCACATTCGCTGTTCGAGATCCACAAAGACCGCTGGTCGGAAGATAATCCGAACGGTTATTTCCCCAAGTTCTACTTCAACAACTGGACGGGCAACGACCAGCACACCAAGAACGAGCGGGTACAAACCAAATACCTCCAGGATGCGTCCTACCTGCGCTTCAAGAACATGCAGATCGGGTATACCATTCCCTCACGGATACTGAACAAAGTGAACATCAGCAAGCTGCGCGTCTACGTCAGCGGCGAAAACCTGGCGACGTTCACCAATATGATCAAAACGGTCGACCCGGAATTTGCCACTACCAGCGGGAAAATCTATCCCCTGCAACGCACCTGGTCGCTGGGCTTGAATCTTACTTTCTAAATGGATATGAATATAAACAATAAACGTATGAAAAAGATGAAATATATCTATGCAATGCTTGCCGTATGCGCCGGGCTTATGAGCGTTACTTCGTGTAACGACAGCCTCCTCGAGCAAGCGCCCCAAGACAGGATCAGCGACGCCACGGTGTGGAAAACGCCGGAACACCTGAAACTGTACGTGAATAATTTCTACAACGGAAGCAGCCCCCTGCTGGCGAAATACGACGGTTACAGCAACACCGACTGCCCTTTCTTCAGGGATGCGTTCAACGGTAGCGATATCATGATATCCAACGGTTACAACTCACACATGAACGGCGAAACCACCGTCCCCGAAAATAATGGCGGATGGGCTATCGGCGACTGGAGCAAACTGCGCAACATCAACTATTTCTTTGCCAACTACAAGAAAGTGACGGGCGACGAGGCCGAAATCAACCGCTATGTGGGTGAAGCCCTCTTCTTCCGCTCGCTCTTCTACTTCGACAAGCTGCGCACATTCGGCGACGTACCCTACTACGACGTCCTGCTCTCTTCGACGGATACCGAACTGCTCAACAAACCGCGCGATGCCCGCAACGTCGTGGTGCAGCACCTGATGGACGACCTCGACAACGCCGTCAACTACCTCCCCTCACGCAAAGGCAAGGCATGGGACGGACGCCTGAACAAGGAAACCGCCATGCTGCTGCAAGCGCGCATCGCCCTGTATGAGGGCACGTGGGAAAAATACCATGCCGGAACGCCCTTTGGCGTACAAGGCTCCGACGGCGCCGTCTTCCTGCAGAAAGCGGCGGCGGTGACGGATGCGCTGATCGCTTTGGGATCATGCGAATTGGATAATGTAGGCGCAGAAAACGGCTATTGGAAATTGTTCAACCAGACGAATTATTCGGCGAGCAATGAGGTGCTTTTCTGGCGTCAATACGAAGTCGGCGTGCTGGTGAATAAGTGGGAACGCTATATCAACCTGGGCGGCGGATGCGGCGTGACCAAGAAAATGGTCGACTCCTACCTCTGCACCGACGGTAAGCCCATCGAAAGCAGTACGCTCTACAAGGGCGACGCCTCGCTCAAAGAGGTCGTGGCCAACCGCGACCCGCGCCTTAACCAGACGATCGGCGTCAACGACGGCAAGCACCTGATGAACTCCACGCTCTCGCCTAACGCCTACTTCCTCTACCCCGCCTTGAGATCAGACCCCTCGACCCTCTGCGTCACCGGGTACCAATTCTATAAAGGGCATAATCCCGCTCAAAACGGGTTTGTAGACGGTACGGGCGGTATGATCTATTTCCGCTATGCCGAGGCGTTGCTTATCAATGCCGAAGCGAAAGCCGAACTCGGCGCCTGCGACCAGGGCGTACTCGACAGAACCGTCAATAAACTGCGCGACCGCGTAGGGATGGCCCATCTCACCATTGCCGGCCTGGAGGCGCTGAATACGCCCAAAGAGTTCCCCGACCTGTCGTACCTCATCAACGAGATACGCCGCGAACGGAAAGTCGAACTCATCGGCGAGGGTTTCCGCCTGGATGATATCTTCCGCTGGGCTGGCGCCGACGAACTGGTCGTAGGCTATGTGCCCCTTGGCGCGAAAAAGGCGCAGTGGCTGACTCCTCCCACCGATCCGGTGGAGCTGGATGCCTACAACACCTACGTGGCGCCTGTGATCGCCGGCCTCGGCGAAGAGAACGGCTACATTTCGCCCTACAAATTGCAAGGCGCGGTCGGTACTGCCGGCTATCAGTTTAAAGTGAACCGCGACTACCTCCGCCCCCTGCCCATCACGGAACGGGTGCTGAACCCCGCGCTCAAGCAAAACCCGGGATGGGATAGATAACCCCACTCCCCGCAACAACAGAAAAGGCTGCCCCTCCAAAGAGGCAGCCTTTTTGTGCTTTACGCGGCCTGGTTTTGTGCATTGGTAGTATCGAAAGGAGTTCCGAATTTAATGATTATTAGGTGAAATTTAGACGTTACTTATAGCAGACATATCGTATATTTGTACGAGTTGTATTAAAACTAAAGGTTATGAAAAATCTAAGAGGGATCATTATATTATATGCGGTATTGTCTTTTGTGCCGGTAGGTTGTGGCGACGACGTCGATCAACTTCCAATGATACCAATGGAGGATATTACGAATGAGGATTTTAAAAGTTATCTGCTAAGTAATTTCGATATTGATAAGGATGGCTTTATAAGTGTAGCTGAAGCAGAGGCAGTGACGGAGATGCATTGTGACGTCAACAGCGAATCATTTACGATGGATGGTATTCAGCATTTTACTAATCTGAGAGCGCTAAAGCTTACCAGTACACCCCAATCGTTGGATTTGAGTAAAAATACGAAACTCGAAGAATTATATTGTACCGGGATGAGGTTTTCAGCGCTTGACTTTTCGGGTAATCCGTCTCTGAAAATACTGGATTGCAGCTATAATACAGATTTGGCATCTCTTAATCTGAGCAAATGCACCATGCTTGAATCCCTTAGTATTGCCGATTGTAATATATCCACGCTGGACCTTAGTCCATGCAAGGCGCTGAAGGTTTTATATTGCAATGACCTTGAAGGTATTACATTAGCGGAAAGTGTAAAGCTTGATGAGTTGAAAACTTCCGGTAGGGCTAAATCTTATGTGTTGGACATCAGAGGTATGAATATATCAAAACTTGACTGCGCAGGCTCGGCCGTAACATCAGTTATCGCATCCGGAAACGCGTATCTGAAAGAAGTAATCGCTGACAATTGCACTTCTTTGATTACATTTGTTGCTGATGACTCCGGTGTAGAATCTGTTTCTTTAGATATGATGAATGGCTCATCGTTGGTTTTGCTGGATTTGAAAAATTGTGACAAACTGAAGAATCTTAACTTACACGTATATGACAAATATGGCAAAAGGTCGGAAGCGAATGCTGATGTTGATATAAGCGGATGTACGGCTCTTGCGTCGTTAGAGATAAATTATACCAACAAGTTGAATGTTACAGGGTGTACGGCGTTAAAGGCCATTGATTGTTTTGGGCAGATTTCAAGCGTTAACTTAAACGGGTGTTCCGCTATTGAACGATTGATATTTTATGAATGGTCAAAATTGTCGTCTCTTGATGTCAGCGATTGTAAAGCGTTAAAATCGCTTTATGGATATGGCACGTTTTCTACCCTCGATTTGTCTGCAAACATAGTGTTGGATAGTCTGGTATGTGCCGTACCGCTTACTGATTTTAAGATTGATCATCTCACAAAACTCAGGTATCTGAGTATGAATAGTGTCGCTCTACCTACTTTTAATATGAGTAATAATCAATCAATAGAAGAACTTGAAATCATAAACGTTGGTTCTGTAGATCCTTATGTATTGTGTGATGTGAATGTTTCAGGGGCTTTGTCGCTGAGGAGGATTGTTTTTAACAAACCGTTTAGCGCCTCCTTTTTGAATGTTAAATCATTAAATGCTGAAAGGTGCACCTCTTTAGAAAGCCTTGATCTCAACACGCCTAACAATATTGAAACGTTAAATATCCAAAGCTGTTCTTCTCTGAAAACAGTTTCTATTTCTTCAAGTCAATTGACATCGTTGGATTTAAGTGAATTTACCCGTTTGGATTCGGTTTGTGCGACTAATACTCCGTTACAGTCAGTTGAAGTAAGCAAGAGCATAAGGGTTTTGGACTTTCAGAATAATAATGCCTTATTCACATTGAATGTGAGCGGCTGTCAGTCACTGGAAACGTTGATTTGCTCAAATAGCGCGTTGAGCAGCCTGTCATTGAATCAGTGTACCTCGCTAAAAACGCTTGAATGTACCGGTAATAGCCTTGCGTCATTGGATGTTAGCGCTTGTACCTTTCTCGAAAATTTTTATTGCTTCAATAATGTATTGAGCGGCTCAATAGATGTGAGCAAATGCAAGAGATTAACAAGGCTGGATTGTCGGGAAAATACGAATCTAACAAAGCTTATGGTCTATAAAAATCATTTTATAACCAATTTGGCAAAAGACCCGCAGACTGTTTTAGAATTGGTAGATTAACGCAGTGTTTGGGTGCATTTGACCGGAGGGTCACGACATGCACCCTAAAAGTTCAGACGCAATGGTGTAACGGGATTCTTCGACGGACGGATCAACCTGTCGATGGAATACTACGACCGCGTCATGAATGCAAAATGCCTTGCCAACGGCCGGGTGCAAACGGTAGCGGAAAAACACCACCTTTTCCCCTTGAAAGAGGCGATCATCATCGAGGGTCAAGGATTGATCAAACAAAACGCAGGCTATTGATGTAGTCCATAGCGACAATCGCGAGGCCGGAATCTTTCCCGTAGGAGGATTCCGGCCTCTACTTTTTCTGCCGTTTTCATGCCGATACGGGAATATTTCCTACCTTTACGCCTCATATTTTAATAGCGGGCAATGAACGTTCCTACATATACAATCAGCACAAAAGCCATTGGCTTGGTGGCACAGATTGCCGAAAGGGTGGGCGAAATAAAAGGCACAGGCGAATATAGCCGCAATGTGCGATTACGCAAAATCAATCGTTTGCGTTCCATCCAGTCCTCTTTGGCTATCGAAAACAATACGCTTTCGTTGGGGCAGGTGACCGATATTATCGAGGGGAAAAGGGTGTTGGGCTTGCCTCACGAAATACAGGAGGCGAAAAATGCGTACCTGGCGTATGAAGAGATATTGGAATACGCCCCTTACAACGTAAAGGATTTTCTCAAAGCGCACAAGTTGATGACTGCCGAATTGGTGAAAGATGCGGGTTGTTTTCGTTCGGCGGGCGTCGGCGTTTTCGCGGGCGGCCGGCTTATTCACGCCGGAGCCGGTTACCAGTTTGTCTCGCAACTGATTACCGACCTGTTCCTATGGGCGGAGAAGACGGATCTTCACCCGCTCATCAAAAGCTCCATCGTTCATTTTGAGATTGAATTTATCCACCCTTTTATGGACGGCAACGGCAGAA
>JAISRY010000061.1 GCA_031273385.1 Tannerellaceae bacterium
TGTCTCCACTCGCTGCGCTCGGTCGACATGACGTTCTCCCGCTCGGTTCCCCCTAACGGGATTGCTATCGCCGTCATTTCCCTTTTTGATAAACCTGGTTTATTGGGTACTCGCAATGACGGATACTATTTGACTTTCAGGAGATTGTGATTTGCCGTCATTATCACCCAATCAGTGTATCCCCTCTGTTATGACGGTGTTGTTTACTTTCGTGATCAGGCCTTGGAGGACGGAGCCGGGGCCTAGTTCGATGAAATGGAGGGCGCCGTCGGCGATCATGTTTTCTACCGTTTGCGTCCAGCGAACAGGCGAGGTGAGTTGGGCGATCAGGTTGGCTTTTATCCTGTCAGGATCGGTCTCGGGGCGGGCGTTTACGTTCTGGTAGACGGGGCATACCGGTTTGTTTATGGTGGTGTCACGAATCGCTTCGGCCAACTCTTCATGAGCCGCTTCCATCAGCGGGGAATGGAAAGCGCCGCCTACTTTCAGCTTCAACGTCCGCTTTGCACCGGCGGCGGACAGTAGCTCGCACGCCTTGTCTATGCCGGGAACCGTTCCCGATATGACGATCTGGCCGGGACTGTTGTAATTGGCCGGAACGACCACTTCGCCGCTGATCGCCGCGCATATCTCCTCCACTTTCTCATCCGGCAGCCCCAGTATGGCCGCCATGGTCGACGGCGTCGCTTCACAGGCTTTCTGCATGGCTTTGGCGCGTTTGGAGACCAGCGTCAATCCGCTTTCAAAAGAGAGCGAACCGGCGGCTACCAGGGCGGAAAACTCACCCAACGAATGACCTGCAACCATATCCGGCACGAACTGTTCGCCCAGTGTTTTTGCAAGGACGACCGAATGTAGAAAGATAGCCGGTTGTGTTACTTTTGTTTGTTTTAAATCTTCGTCCGTCCCGTCAAACATCAAGTCGGTGATGCGGAATCCAAGAATCCCGTTCGCCTTTTCAAACAGCTCTTTGGCAAGAGGATTGTTGTCATAGAGTTCTTTTCCCATCCCGACAAACTGAGCGCCTTGCCCAGGAAATACATACACTTTCATTTTTCTAATCTTTTTCTAATTTCAGATTTTTAAGACGGCGCAAAGGTAATAAAATTTGAATTATTGAAAGACATAAGTTTTGTAATTGTATCTTTGCCCCATTATTTATAAACATTTAAACATCTATATTATGGATCATTTATTGTTTCTTGGGAATTTGGGTACAGGCGAAATTGTGATTATCGCCCTTGCCGTATTGTTGGTTTTTGGCGGTAAAAAAATCCCCGAACTGATGAAAGGCATCGGTAAAGGAATCAGGAATTTCAAGGATGGCGTGAAAGGGATAGAGGACGATATTAATATACACGATACGGATAACACGCCCGACAAGCGATAAGACAAGGAGAAGATGCAGCAAGAGGAAATGTCGTTCTGGGATCACCTGGAAGAACTTCGTTGGACTTTATTTCGTTCCGTTTTAGCGCTCTTTCTGTTCGCCGTCGGCTTTTTTGCTTTTATGCGCGGAGAGAACGGGTTGTTTGACATGGTGATCATGGCGCCTACGCGGGGCGACTTTATTACGTACAGGCTGTTTTGTCTCGTCGGGTCGTCTTTCTCTTTTATGAATGAGTTTTGCGATACCGCTTTCGAGATCGAGATCATCAACATCAAGCTGGCGGCGCAGTTCTTTATCCACATGACGACCTCTTTCTGGCTGGCGCTGGTCATGGCTTTCCCCTACCTGATGTATGAGGTCTGGCGATTTGTCAGCCCGGCCCTGTATGAGAACGAAAAGAAGAATGTACGCTGGGTCTTCCTCTTCGGTACGGTGATGTTCTTCATCGGATGCGCGGTAGGTTATTTCCTGGTATTCCCCATGACGTTGCGTTTTTTGGCGACCTACCAGATCAGCGCAGCCATTATGGAACAGGTATCCATTGATTCGTATATGGATAACTTTCTTCTGCTGATCTTCATCATGGGCGTCGTTTTCGAGATGCCGCTGCTCTCCTGGCTGCTCTCCAAACTGGGCATACTCAACCGCCGTTTCTTCCATAAATACCGGCGGCACGCTTTTATCGGATTGCTGGTTGCCGCCGCATTCATTACGCCCAGCAGCGATCCTTTCACCTTGTCGATCGTCTTTATCCCGCTTTACGGACTGTACGAACTGAGCGCGTTTTTCGTCAAACCCGCGCCGAAAGAGGATGTAGAAACTATATAGGTTATGTACGACACATATTTATTCCTGTCGATAGGGCTGTCCGGTGTGGCCGGAATCGTTTTCCTGATCCGGCAGAATCAAAAGAAGATCGCCAACCTGAAGCAGCTTCTTGCGAAGCAGCAGGAGCTGATTGACCTGGAAATAAAGGCACAAGTGACGAACCGCTTTACGACGGCGGTCGAACTGTTCGGGCACGACAAAGCATCGGTCAGGATCAGCGGCATACGCCATCTGTATGAGTTGGCCGGTGAGCTGCCGGATAAATACAGCGAATCCGTCTTCGAGATCCTCTGTTACCATATCCGTACCGTGACGAACAGCCTGCCCTATAAGGCCGCTTTTGCCGGTACGCCGTCGGAAGAGGTGATGACGATCCTCCGGCTCCTGTTCCACAACGGGGAATCCGTCCGGCTGTTTAAAGGAAATATCCCGCAGCTACAACAGGCCTACCTGAAAGGCGTCCGCCTGGAAGAGATCACACTGGAAGAGGGTGATCTGGCAAACGCCGATTTAAGCGAAGCGAACCTGGAAAGGATGATCTTTACAAAAGCCATTCTTCAAGGGGCTGACCTGTCGAAAACCAAGTTGAACGAAGCCCTTTTAAAAGAGGCCGACCTGCGTAGGGCTATCCTGGTAGAGGCGAACCTGGAAAAGGCTAACCTCCAGCATACCGATATGGAAGAGGCTCATGCCGAAAGAAGCAACCTGGCTGCCGCCGATCTACAGGGAGCCAACCTCAAAGGCGTATCCCTGGAGGGCGCCAACCTGAGAGGCGCCAACCTGAAAGAGGCTAACCTGGCGAAAGCAAACCTCAAGGGAGCCGACCTGGAGGGCGCCAACGTCGAGGGTGCGAATCTCGAAGAGGCCGACTTACAAGGCGCCAACCTCAAAGGCGTATCCCTGCAGGCAGCCAACCTCAAAGGAGCGGTCTTAACAGAGGCTATCCTCACCGGCGCCAACCTGAACGAAACATGCCTGCACGACGCCAACCTGGATAAAGCCCTCCTCGCCAATGCCTGCCTCGCGAAAGCCCAGGCAAAAGGGGCAAGTATGAGAAATGCCTGCCTGGAAGAGGCCAACCTCGAAAAGGCCAACCTCGAAAAGGCAGACCTGACGGAGGCGACACTATCCAACGCCAACCTGAAAGAGGCGCATCTCGTCGGCATCAACCTCCAACAGGCCCGACTCAACGAAGCCTGCCTGCAAAAAGCCGACCTGCTCGACGCCACATTGTCCGGCGCCAGCCTGCATAAGGCCATATTGAATGAAGCCTTTCTGACGAACGCCTGCCTGACGAACGCCTTTCTGGGCGAAGCGCAGTTGAACGGCGCCATCCTTATAAAAGCCATCTTAAATGAGGCCAACCTGGAGAAAGCGCACCTGGAAAAGACCGTGCTGAAAGGCGCAGAGCTGGGAAAGGCGATCCTCCATGACGCCGTGCTGGAAAGGGCTGTACTGGCCGAAGCAAACCTGGAAGAGGCCGCCATGGACAGGGTCACGCTGACCGGCGCGAACCTCGAAAACGCCTGCCTGAAGAACGCCTCCATGGTAGAGGCGCACCTGGAAAAGAGCAGCCTCGTCGGGGCGAACCTCTTTGGAGCGAACCTGAACGGGGCAGCCATGGAAAGGGCGATACTCATCGAAGCAGACCTGACGCAGGCTATGATGAACGGCGTGAATCTGCAGAACGCCATCATGGAGCGGTGTACACTGAACGGCGCCGTTATGCGCCATGCCCGTCTCGCCAACGCCCGTCTGAACGAAGCCAGCCTCGCTGGCGCCGACCTCGAAGCGGTAAACCTGACGGAAGCCCTCCTGGAAAAGGCCAACCTCACAAGAGCGCAACTCCAAGGAGCCTGCCTCGAATGGGCGAATTTAGTGTGGGCGATCATGACGGAAGCCCATCTGGAGAACGTCAACCTTAGCGGCGCCAACCTCAACGGCGCCAATCTCAACCTCGCCTCCCTCCAAGGCGCCTCCCTCAACGGCGCTATCCTGGTAGGAGCCAACCTGTCGGAATGTAACCTCTCGGAGGCGAACCTGGAAAGGGCGAACCTGAAAGGCGCCAACCTCAGCAGCGCCAACCTCAGCGGAGCCAACCTCGAATATGCCAACCTCGAAAACGCCCATCTGGAGAACGCCGTATGGCACGACGCCCGGATGAAGAATGTAAACGTAAAAGGAACGAACCTCGAATAAACCCCCTGCCTGTCAGGGAACGAGGCGTACTAAACGATATATGTCCGGACTTTCACAAGCCCGGACATACCCTATTAACCAAAAACTAATTATGAAAGAATTCATTTATCTGTCCTGCAAAGATAGGTAATGTGATGCTTTTTGTAAAGAACCCCGTTAACATCGTGCAGGAATAAGTGAAAAATGAGCAATCAATAGCCGAATATCTCTTCCTGCGACAGCACCGTTACCGGCCCAAGCGTCTTCAGGGCCTCTATATCCAACGCTTTCGTATCGCCCAGTATGCAGTAGGTCAACGGTTTGTTTTTGACATACTTTTCCTGGAACGCTTTCACATCCGCCAGCGTCATATTGGGTACTTTTTCAAACAGCTTTTTCCTGAAATCGGTTTCGTAACCAAACTCTTCAGCCGACAGGTAATTCCACAGGATATCATCGCGGAGGATACGTTCGGTACGGATATCGGTCAGCAACCCCTCTTTGGCTATCTCGAACGACTTTTCCGCTTCCGGCATATTGTTCAGGATATCGTTGAACGCGTTGATGGCATCCATCATCTTATCGTTTTGCGTGGCGATAAAGGTGGTGAGGGAGTAGTAACGGTCGGGTTTTCCCGGACGGTCATACCTTGCGTAGGCGGAATAGGCCAGTCCGCGCGCTTCACGCATCTCCTGGAAGACGATACTGTTCATCCCGCCGGAGAAATAGGTGTTGTACAGGTAACGGCCGGCTTCGATCCCCTTATCGAAACCGTCGCCCCTGTGGAGCGTACTCATATAGATCTGTTTGGCGTCGTAGTGCGCCAGCAGGACTTTGTTTTCGGCCGTTTCCTGTTGTACGAACTTGACCGGCGGCTCGGGAACGGGGCGCAACGTCTCACCAAGGGCGTGATTTTTGTTGACGGCCTGAACGATCTGTTTCGCGGTCAGCGGGCCGTAATACATGATCCGGTGTTCGATATTCTTCAGCTCTTTGATGCGGTTGACCAGTTCGTCGGGTTGCAGGCTTTTCAGTTCGGCTTCCGACAGGATATTCGTCGAGGGCGATTGAGGCCCCCAGGTGGCGTAATTGCTCAGCTGGCTGAAGTTGGAGGACTGGTTCAGCTTGGCGTTCGAGCGGTTTTTGAGGATATCCAACACCTGGTTGTTGTAGACCTCCACGTCGGCTTTGGGATCGGCCAGGCGCTCTTCGAGAAGCGCCATCGCCTTGTCGAAGTTGTCGTGCAACCCGCTGACATAGACATACACCCGCTCGTTGGTCGCTACCACGTTGAACGAGCAGGCCATCTTGTAGAGTTCGCTCTTGATCTCTTCCACCGTTTTCTCAGTCGTCCCGAGGTAGTTCAGGTAGTTAAACGCCGTCCCTAAAGCCTTATCGTTGTTGTTCCCCATTTCATAGACATAGTAGAGGGAGAAAAGCGGGTTCAGGGTATTCTGTTTGTACAGCAACGGGATGTCGCTCTTTACCGTCAATTTCGTGAGGTCTTTGTCGTAGTCGAGGAAGACGGGTTCGATGGGCTTCACTTCACGCGCTTTGATCGAGGCGAGGAAAGCGCTCTCGTTGTCGCGGTTGGTGGAGATCGCCGTTATTTTAGGTTTGTCTATTTTCTTGTCGTCCGGTTTCCCCTCCCTTTTGTATACCACGACATAGTTGTCGTTCAGGTACTTGTTGCAGAAATCAACCACATCCTGTTTGGTGATCTGCGCCTGGCGGTCGATCCTGTTTACCTGGTCTTTCCAGTCTATACCGTTGATAAAGGCGTTGACAAACAGATAGGCGGCATACTGGTATTCCTGCCGCTGGTAGTAGCGGTCGAGCTTGAAGTTATTGATCACCGCTTCGAGCAACCAGTCTTCAAACTCCCCTTTCTTCAGTATCTCCACCTGTTCGAGCAACAGGTCGCGCACCTCTTCCAGCGTTTGCTCCTTTTTGGGCGTACCGTACATTTGGAAGATGCTGTAATCGGCCATCGGGTTGGAATAGCTTCCGGCCCGCAATACCTTTTGTTTCTGTACCAGGTTCAGGTCGATCAGGCCTGCTTTCCCGTTGGTCAGCAAATAATCCACCACCTCCAGGACGGCGGCATCGTCGGTATTGGCGGCAGGCAGGCGGTAGGCAATGGCGATATTCTCGGCTTCAAGGCCGACGACCTCCTTGACGACGGGCTGGGTGATAGGCTCTTCCGGGTCTGTTTTCAGGGCGGGAATATCCTTTTTCTGCAGCGAGCCGAAATGCTTGTCGATAATCGCGATCACCTCGTCCGGGTTGAAATCCCCCGCCATACAAACGGCCATATTGTTTGGCACGTAATAGGTGTCGAAGTACCGTTTGATATTGATGATCGAAGGGTTCTTCAAATGCTCCTGCGTCCCGAGAACCGTCTGCCTCCCGTAGGGGTGATGGGGGAAGAGGCCTTTCATGACCGTTTCGTACACTTTCCGTCCATCCCTGGCCAGGCTCATATTGTATTCCTCATAGACCGTCTCCAGCTCGGTATGGAACAGGCGTATGACCGGATTGGTAAAGCGGTCGGCCTGTATCATCGCCCAGTTTTCGATCTCATTGGCCGGAATATCTTCGGTATAGGCCGTCACGTCATAGGATGTAAAGGCGTTCGTCCCCTGTGCGCCGATGGTCGACATCAGCTTGTCGTACTCGTTGGGGATCGCGATTTTAGAGGCCTCCTGCGATACGCTGTCTATCTCGGTGTAGAGGGCTTTGCGCGCCTCTTCGTCGGTTGTTTTGCGGTATGTTTCGAAGAGGGATTCGATCTTGTCAAGCAGGGGCTTTTCGGCTTCATAATCGGACGTCCCGAAATTCTTTGTCCCTTTAAACATCAGATGTTCAAAGTAGTGGGCTAACCCCGTCGTTTCCGCCGGGTCATTCTTTCCTCCAACGCGGACAGCGATATAAGTCTGTATACGCGGTTTGTCTTTATTTACGGATAAATAAACTTTCAAACCATTGTCCAGCGTATAAATACGGGTCTTCAGCGGATCTTTGGGCACACTTTCGTACGCATACTTCGATTCCTGACGGCAAGAGGCCGACAACAAGACCATCAATACGGCAATTAGTAGATAAACATTTTTCATTATAAGCAAAATTAATTGTGTTTCACAAAATGACTCAACTCAATACATGCTGTCAAATTTAGTCTTTTTCCCGAATATACCGCCATTATTTATCCAAACTTTTTAATAATCCTTTTAAGATCAAACTATTTTACCTATTTTTGCAGTTAATAATGATACGATATGAGTCCTATTCGAGTTATACTTAAACCTTTACGCCGCTTGGCCACGCAAAAACCGAATGCCAGCCTGCTGTTGTTCATTGCGACGGTGATCGCTATGGTGTTGGCCAATTCCCCCTGGGTCGTCACCTATAATACGTTGCTCAGCCATCCTATCAACTTTCATATCGGGAGTTATAACTTCTTTTCCCACCATGGCGTGGCGATGACATTGCTGGAGTTTGTCAACGATGCGTTGATGGCGGTCTTCTTTTTCGTGATCGGCCTGGAGATCAAGCAGGAGGTGCTGATCGGCGAGCTGTCTTCCCTGAGGAAAGCCCTGCTTCCCGTCATTGCCGCAGTCGGCGGGATGATCGTTCCGGTACTGGTCTATGTCGCCGTATGCGGGGAGGCTCCCGGGGTGCGGGGCGCCGCGATTCCGATGGCGACCGATATCGCCTTTGCGTTGGCCGTCCTTGGCTCGCTGGGCAAACGGATACCCCTTTCGCTCAGGATATTCCTTACGGCGTTGGCGGTCGTGGACGATATAGGGGGGATCATCGTCATTGCCCTGTTTTACAGTTCGGGGATATCCGTGGAGCCTCTGCTGTTCTCCATCCTGCTCCTTGCCGGTTCGTATGTCGCCGGAAAATGCCGCATCAACAGTAACGGCTTCTATTATATTACAGGGTTTATCATCTGGATGCTGTTTGTCGAATCGGGGATTCACCCGACTATTGCAGGCGTATTGATCGCTTTCACCATCCCCGCCCGACCGGTGATCAAGCTCGACGAGTTTACCGAAGAGATGATCGAATACCTGCAAATGCTGGACTATACCGAAGTAAGGCACTCCCATAAAGCCTCCGTGCTGACCTCCTCGCAGATTCAGGTATTAAATAATGTACATACGCTGGCGGATAAGACCATCAGCCCGCTGCAAAAGATCATCGACAAGCTGCACCCGCTGGTCTATTTCCTGATCCTCCCGCTGTTTGCCTTCGTCAATGCCGGCGTCACCTTTAACGATATTGAGTTAAGTTCGCTTGCCGGTATACCGCTGGCGATCTTCCTGGGGCTGTTCATCGGTAAATCGGCCGGTATCTTTCTGCTCTCCTACCTTTCGATCCGCTTCCGGCTGGTTATGATGCCGCCCGGGGTCACCTACCGGAACCTGTGGGGCGTAGCCATGCTGGGCGGGATCGGCTTTACCGTCTCCCTGTTCATTGCCAACCTCTCGTTCGCCTCCTATCCCGATATCGGCGCCGACTTGTTGAACCAGGCCAAGCTGGGTGTCTTCACCGGATCGTTCGTTTCGGGCATAGCCGGCTATTTCATATTGAACAAGGTACAGCCCGCCTTGTCAGGGGCATACCCGCCCGGGGTAGAGTAGACCTCCGGCTTTCTCCAGGTAAAGGGCGTCCACCGCCCCGAAATCGTCGAGCGAATCGCTGTCTACATCCAGCACGGCGACGATCGTCCCCTCGCCGTCCCTGATAGGTACCACGATCTCCGACCGCGAAGCGGAGCTACAGGCGATATGTCCCGCAAACCGCTCCACATCAGGAACGATCACCGTCCGCCCCTCTTTCCAAGCCGTCCCGCAAACCCCTTTACCGTACCCAATCCGTGTACAGGCGACCGCCCCCTGAAAAGGCCCCAGCGTCAACACCCCCTCTTTCACGACATAAAACCCGACCCAAAAGAAACCAAACGCCTGCTTCAACGCCGCCGCCACATTCGCCATATTCGCCGTCACATCCGTCTCCCCCTCGGTCAACGCCTCCATCTGGGGCAACAACGCCCTATACTTCTCCTCCCTGCTCCACCTCTCGTGTATAATCAGCTCTTCCGCCATATATATATTGTCTATTTAATGCGAAACAAAGATAACAAAAAACGGTGAACAATTTCAGAATCAGGATTTTCAGGATTATAGAATTTTCAGGATAAACATACCGCTTGCGAATACCCAATAAACCAGGTTTATCAAAAAAGAAAATGACGGCGATTGCGTTGATTTACATCCGATTATAACCAAGTAGTACCCGTCATTGCGAACGCAGTGAAGCAATCCAGAAGTGCGACACACAGACGCACCTCTGGATTGCTTCACTGCGTTTATAATGACGACGAATCGCAATCGTGTGAAAAACAAATAGTATCCGTCATTATAACCGAGCGCAAGCAAGAACGTCATGTCGACCGAGCGCAGCGAGTGGAGACACCTCCGA
>JAISRY010000062.1 GCA_031273385.1 Tannerellaceae bacterium
TCCTAAGCACCCATTGCCGTAACCGTTTCCGCGCCGTCTCCGTGCACACCTCCGGATTATACGCAATCGCCAACTCCGACCACCCATAACACCGAATCTTAAAATCATCTCTCTCCATCTCTATCTATGTTTATGTTTAAGCTATAAATATAATCATTTTCAACGACATACGCAAGAGCAAACAACACGTCATGTCGACCGAGCGCAGCGAGTGGAGACACCACCGATCGCAAGGGCGGACGGGTCGATCGGAGGTGTCTCCACTCGCTGCGCTCGGTCGACATGACGTTCTCCCGCTCGGTCCCCCTAACAGGATTGCAATCGCCGTCATTTCCCTTTTTGATAAACCTGGTTTATTGGATACTTATAATGACGAGAATTTACAATCGGCTAAAAATCAATCAATTCTCGTCATTTCCCCTTTTTGATAAACCTGGTTTATTGGGTACTCGCAATGACGGATACTGAGACGTTGCCTACAACGTCTCGATCCACAAACGAATGTCAGGGCAGACACACAGGTCTGCCCCTACATTCACCATTTTGAAATAGCTCTTGAGCAAATAAAATTCGCACAAATCACTATCTTTGCCACGGTATAGAAATTTGTTTTTATGGCATTGATTAAATCGGTAAGGGGGTTTACCCCCAAGATTGGAAAGGATACCTATCTGGCGGACAACGCCGTCATCATAGGAGATGTGGAGATTGGAGAGGGGTGCAGTATCTGGTTCGGAACGGTGTTGCGGGGAGATGTCAACGCCATCCGGATAGGGAATGGGGTGAACATACAGGATGGCTCCGTCCTGCATACCCTATATGAGAAATCAACGATCGAGATCGGCAACGATGTCTCGGTAGGGCACAATGTGACGATTCACGGAGCCAGGATATGCGACGGCGCACTGATCGGGATGGGAGCCGTCGTATTAGACCACGCCGTCGTCGGGGAGGGAGCGATCATTGCCGCAGGATCGGTGGTGCTGGGCAAGACCATCGTGGAGCCGGGCAGCATATATGCCGGCGTACCGGCCGTGTTTGTGAAGAAAGTGGATCCGGAACAGTCGAAAGAGATCAATCAGAAGATCGCCCGGAACTACCACATGTACGCCTCGTGGTATGACGAATGAAGTATAATATATAATGTATAGCAAACGTATGAAAAAAGCGGGTATCTCTCTTTTTGTCGTCTTCTGCCTGGCGGGAGGCTTTCTGATGTTGCCGTCCAATTATTACCTGCGGCAGGTACTGGTGCATCTTTATCCGAAAATCGACCAGTATCCGGTTTTCGAGAACCGGATGGTGGAAGCCCGCTCGCCCGTGCCGTGGGAAAAGGCGGAGGCATATAACCGCCTCACGCTGGAGGAGGAGTTCCTGCCGCTGTTCGAGAAGTACGGAACGGTGGCCTTTGTCGTCGTCAAAGAGGGCAAGCTGCTGTTCGAATCCTACTGGGAAAGCTATTCGCCCCAATCGTTGAGCAACTCCTTTTCCATGGCAAAAAGTATCGTCTCCCTGGCCGTCGGCTGCGCCATAGAGGATGGGGTGATACGGGGTACGGATCAGCCGGTCAGCGATTTCTTCCCCGAGTTCGGCGAATACAACCATAAGGCGCTGACGCTCCGCCACCTGCTGACCATGAGCGCCGGCGTAGATTTCGAGGAAGCCTACTCTTCCCCCTTTTCCCCCACTACCAAGCTATATTATGGCAACAACCTGCACGCCATCACGTTCGGCATGAAACAGACCGAAACGCCCGGCATCAACTTTGTCTACCAGAGCGGCGTAACCCAGCTCCTGGCTTTCATCGTGGAAAAGGCGACGGGAGAGCCTCTGAGCCATTATGTATCGCGCAAACTGTGGACGCCCATGCACGCCGAAGAGCATGCACTTTGGAGCCTGGACAAGGCCGGCGGCATGGAAAAAGCCTATTGCTGCTTCAATACGAACGCCCGCGACTTTGCCCGCTTCGGCCAGCTGATCCTGAACGGCGGACGCTGGGAGGGGCAGCAGTTAGTCCCCGAAGCCTACCTCCGGGAAGCCATCACACCGGATACGACGCTGACGGACATACAGCACAAGGAGGTAAACCGCCAATACGGTTTCCAGTTCTGGCGCCTCACCTACGACGGCCTCTCGATCCCCTACCTGCGTGGACTACAGGGGCAATACGTCTTTGCCATCCCTGAAAAGAACGCCGTCATCGTCCGCCTCGGCCACAAACGAAGCCCCACCTACTCTTCCCAACATTACCCCGACGACATAGACCTCTGGCTAAAAGCCGGCCTAAAGCTCATCGACGACGCTAAATATGAAGAGAATGAGGCAGTTTTATAGAGCCTGTCCAATTAGTGCGGAGGTTCCGCAAAAATTGAGTTGATGAAGATGAACAGTAAATAAATGAGTATGAAAACAGTGTTGCACACAGATTGGGAGGAGATAGAGGGCGTTATCCGTTCGTGCGGGGTATGCCATGTCGGGATGGCCGGGACGGATGGGACGCCTTATGTTTTGCCTATGAATTTCGGTTATCACGAGGGGGTGGTGTATCTCCATTCGGCGCAGGAGGGGCGCAGCGTTTCCGTATTGGAACGTAATCCCAAAGTATGTCTTGTCTTTAGCGGCGATTACCGCCTGGTGTACCAGCATCCCGAAGTGGCCTGTAGCTACAGGATGCGATCCAAGAGTGTGATCGGATGGGGAGAGGTCGTTTTCGTGGAGGATATGGACGAAAAAGTGGAGGCGCTGAACATCCTGATGAAGCAATACTCGGACAGGACGTTCGCCTACAGCGATCCCGCCGTCAGGAATGTCAAGGTCTGGAAAGTCGTTCTCGAAACCGTCTCCTGCAAAGAGTTCGGAGCGCCGCATAAATAACCGCCCGCCGCGAGTACCTAATAAACCAGTTTATCAAAAAGGGAAATAACGGCTATTGCGTGATTCCCAGACGATTACAATCAAGTGGTGTCTGTCATTATAACCGATCGCAAGCAAGAACGTCATGTCGACCGAGCGCAGCGAGTGGAGACTCCGATCGACCCGTCCGCCCT
>JAISRY010000079.1 GCA_031273385.1 Tannerellaceae bacterium
AAGAGGCTTCCTCCGGTGAAAGGGATGTTTTGGTTGACGGTCAGCCCGCCATCCACCGAAAGCTGGTTGCGATGGACGAAACGCTCCGTCCCGTCGGGACTGGTGACAGAGCTGATCGAACGGTTCAGCGCCGGATTGGAGACAAACGCCAGCGCAGGCAGGAGGTTCGCCTTAAAAGAGCGCCAATTCCAGTAAGCCGCCCTGAAACTGTGTCGCGCCGCCGTCGCTTCGGGAGAATGTTGCTGCGCCATCCGCACCGTCTCCCCCAACGTCAGCCGAAGCGTATCCTGCGCACCCACAGCCCCCGCAACCACCATCCATATAAACAAACATACCCATCTCATACCATAGTTATATACAAATAACATGCCAAAAACACAACCCCCTGATAATGAACAACAACCCATTTCCCCACCCCAAAGAACAAGTGCGAACCCGCACTTTCTCCGTGCGGAACCGCACACCGCCCGGAAGCAGAAGCGGATAGAAAAAGACGCCGACATAAATTCATGAATTAAAATGATTATCTTTGTATTATAAATTTAAAGACTGACTACAATGGAAAAAGGAGATATAGCAAAGGTTTCTCCAAAGCTTACAGGAGAAAGAGAATGGATTGAGGGTGAAATTATCGACATCGAAAAGAACCCTTTCAAAGGTATTGTCATTTCCATAAAAGACAAGTTGGGAAGAATATTTTTCGGAGAAGAAAAATATTTTGTGCCTGCATGATAGCATTAATAATCAACTAAAACTGAATCCATTTGTTTTATAATGACGCCAAATATAATCACCCTGAAAATCAACGTTTAGATTCCGTCATTATAAGTGCCCAATAAACCAGGTTTATCAAAAAGAGAAATGACGGCGAATCACAACTGAATGTCGTAATATTTTAGTAATAAAAAGGGGGGCGTATGCGTGTGATATGGGATATCTTTGCCCCGTGTAATAACAATTTAAACTCTTTTATCCGTATGAAACAGACAGTAATTATGGGCGTATTGATAGGGTTCGGCCTACTGACGGAAAATGTGGAGGCGCAAGTGGTCATCAATATCGTTAACCCCACCGAAACGTTGAAAACAGAAGCGATCGACGACCTCCTCTTTACGGTACAATACCGGATGACGTTTGTCGTCGATACCTTGCATCCCGAGAAAAGCCAGCAAGAGATGATGATCCTGAAAGCAGGCGCGAAAAGCGCGGTGTTTTACAGTTATGCCAAGTTTATGGCCGATTCGGTGATCGCGGCAGACCAGGCGAACGGCGTCCCGCCGGATGTTATGATCGAGCATATCAAAAGCTATACAAGCCTGGTCAACTACAAAATCTACAAGAATTATCCCGCCGGGAAAGTGACCACGCTGGAGCAGCTCGCCATGAGCCGTTTCCGGTGTGAAGAGGAGAACGAACGCCCCGACTGGGAGCTGTTGCCCGACACGATGACCATCCTCTCCTACCCTTGCCGGAAAGCCGTTTGCCGTTTCAAGGGGCGGGATTATGAGGCGTGGTTCACCACCGCTATCCCGCGCAGCGAGGGGCCGTGGAAACTGCACGGATTGCCGGGGCTGATCATGAACGCCGCCGACAGCGGGAGGGAGTATGTCTTTGAGTGTACAGGGCTTGTGGAGAGCAGGGGGAAAGAGGCCATCCAGTACGGCGATTCGGGGTACGAACCTATCTCGCGCAAAAACATGGAGAAACTGTTTGAACGCCAGGCCGCCGACCCGATCGGCTTTATAAAAGCCTCCGCCCCCAACGTCAAGGTACAGGTCGTCAACGAGACAGGGGAATCCATACAGCCCAAAAACACCCCTTACAATCCGATTGAACGGGCGGAGAAATGAGCCGGTACGCCCTCATCCTGACCCTGCTTGCCGTGATGCAGGCAACGGGAGGCTATGCCCAACAGACGTTTCGCGGAACCGTCACCGGATCGGACGGGCTGCCTTTGGAGGCGGCCTCCGTACAGCTCCTGCGCGGGAGCGACGAGTGGATGACCGCCTATACCCTGACGGATGCCAAAGGCGTTTTCAGCCTCGCCACCCGTCAGGCGGCCGACTCGCTGCTGATCGCCGTTTCAGCGTTGGGGTACAAGACCTTCAAAGCGCCCGCCCACGCGGGGGAAGTCCTTCACATTGTGATGGAACAGCAGGCTTTCAGCCTGAAAGAGGTGGAGATACGCCCCGGACGCATCTGGGGGCGGCAGGACACGATCAACTACGACGTGGCGCATTTCCTCTCGCCCAAAGACGAATCCATCAAAGATGTGATACGCAAACTGCCCGGCATGGATGTCGACGACGCCGGCAGGATATCCTACAACGGGAAGAGTATCAGCCACCTCTACGTGGAGGGGATGAACCTGATAGACGGCCGCTATAACCGGATAACGGACAATCTGCAGGCCAAGGCGGTAGAGACGGTACAGGTCATGGAAAACCACCAGCCCATCCGCATCCTGCAAGATAAAATAAAGACCGAAGATATCGCCCTGAACCTGAAGCTCCGCCCGGAGTTCCACGACAAGTGGATGGTCATCCTGCAAGGCGGGCTGAGCCTTTCGCCCCTGCTGCGGGAGGCCTCCGTCAATGCCATGCAGCTGAGCCGGCAAAGCCAGTCGGCCTACCTCTATAAAGGGAACAACGCCGGCAATGACGTGTCCGAAGAGCAGTCCGTCCTCTCCCTGAACGATACGGGGGCGTTACCCGAGCCTGCCGTCCCTGCTTTCCTCAGCCAGCCCTCCCTGATGGCTCCGCTGAAAAAGAGGCGCCTGCTCTTTAACGATGTCCATAGCCTGTCGGCCAACCGCCTCTACAAATTGGGCGAAACAGGCCGGCTGCGCATCAACGCCGGCTACACGCACGATATCCGCCGGCAGGAGCGGGGCGGCGAAACAGACTACTACCAGCCCGCCGACACCGTCCGGGTCGCCGAACAGAGCCATACCCGTATCCGTTCCGACAAGGCCGAACTGTCCCTGAACTTTGAGAACAACGCCGCCGATCACTTCCTTACCAACCACTTCCAGGCCTCCGCCAACCGCGACAACAGCCTTTCCCTGTACGACGGCCAGCGTTCTTTCGCCCAGGAAATAAAGACGCCCGGCGCCGAGGTGCGGAACGACTTCAAGCATATCCGCAGCGTCGGGGACTATACGCTGGAAGTGCGGTCGCTCCTCCGATACAACCATTTCAATTACGAATTACGAATTAGGAATTACGATGATGCGCGGCAGGGCCTTACTCTTAACCGGCTCTATGCCGACCATTCTTTTTCCGTTTATCGCAAAAAGGGGGCGATAACGCATCACTACACCGTGGGTACGACAGGAGAGGCGACCTCTGTGCGGGACGGGTTCAGCCTCTATGCCATCCCCTCGTGGCAATGGAGCAGGGAAAAATGGAACGCCCGGCTCTCCTTTCCGCTTGTCCGGACAAGCTATCCGGGCGGCGGATTCGGCCGTACGGCGGCGAATCCCCGGTTGTATCTCCACTACAAACTGAATTACGCCTGGCGCTTCTCCCTGTCGGGAAGCTATCGGGAGTCGTATGGCGACGTAACGGATTTTCAGGCCGAACCATACCGGACGGATTACCGGACGACGGTTCTTAACGGCGGATTCCTTTCCGTCCGGCAGCAGCAGGACTATTCGGCCTACGCCGAGTATAAACGTACCGTCCAGGAATTTTTCGCCACCCTGTCGCTCACCTATACGCGCCAGCAGGCCAACCGGCTATACGAACAGGCATTTGACGACGGCGGGCAGGCCCTCCTCATTTCCCATCCATTGGCCAACACCGCCACGAGCCGGAACATACGGGGAACCGTCTCGAAAGGCTTTTACGACTGGGGGCTGAAGACGTCGCTCAATTATATCCTCGGGGAGAGCCGGGGGGAGCGGCTTTCGGGAGGCGAACGGATAGCGGTACGCTCCACCGTCATGCAGTATGAGCCGGATATCAGTTGGACGCCTTTCCGCCGCTTCGAAGCCGGCTACCGGACAACCCTGCGCTACGGCAGCTCCACCGTCGGCAAGGCCGCCTTGGCCCCGCTCTGGAACGTGACGCAAAGGCTGCAACTGTTCTACGAACTCTCCGGCGTCGCCCTCTCCCTCCTGGCGGAGCATTACCGCAACGACGTGGGCAAAGGGCAGCCCGTCCACGCCTTTTTTGCCGACCTCTCCCTCAGCTGGCGGTGGAGACGCTGGCAGTTCGGCCTCTCCGCCACCAACCTGTTCGACCGGCGGCAATACCGCTATACCGAATATTCGTCGATCCAAAGCTATACGTCATGGATCCATATCCGCGGCCGCGAGTGTCTGTTCAGCGCCCGCTATTCTTTCCGGTAGAAAACATATTCCCCGCCCTGTACGGTAGGGATATCGTATGCTGCCGTGGGGGTGACATCCGGCGGGTTCAGGCTGACGCCCGAAGAGATGACGGGAGCGGGGACGGCGGGCGTCTTGAAAAAGGGATTCGGGTTTTCGCCCTCCGCCTCTTTCAACGTTTCCGAGCCGGACGACGCCAGCGGGAAAGCCGAACGTATGCGCAGGTTGCCGCCTAAAAGCGACTTGACTTTCACCTCCTTTACCTTTCCGTCCTCCCATTCGACAGCCACCTCGAAGCCGCCTCTCGCCCGCAGTCCGGCCACCCGTCCCGTCGGCCATACGTCGGGGAGGGCCGGCAGGATATGAACGGCGCCGTCGTGACTCTGCATCAGCATTTCGGCAATACCGGCGGTACAACCGAAGTTCCCGTCGATCTGGAAAGGCGGATGGGCGTCGAACATATTGGCATACGTCCCCCCGCCCTTGTATTCCGTACTCCGGCTATCGGTCAGCTTCAGCTGTTCGGTGATCAGCTTATACGCCCTGTTGCCGTCCATAAAGCGCGCCCAGAGGCAGACTTTCCATCCCATCGACCAGCCTGTGGCAGGGTCGCCGCGGAAATTGAGCGACGTACGCGCCGCGTCGAACAGTTCGGGCGTGCGGTAGGGCGATATCAGGTTGGCCGGGTAAAGGCCGTACAGGTGCGACACATGGCGGTGTTTGTCGTTCGGGTCGTCCCAATCGAACAGCCACTCCTGCAGCTGCCCGTGCTGCCCGATATGCATGGGGACAAGCCGCCGGCGGGCGTCGAGAAGCGTATCGGCGAACGCCGCATCGATCCCCAATATGCCGGCAGCCGTGACGACATGCGTAAACAGCTCGAACGCCAGTTGGTTATCCATCGTCACACCATACGTATTGCTGACGCCGTTCTTTTTGTCAAACTCGTTTTCGGGCGAATTGGAGGGGGCGACCACCAGCCAGTGGTGACTGGGCTCTTCGACCATGAAATCCAACAGGAACTGCGCCGCGCCTTTCATCACCGGGTAGGCTCCGGCCAGGTAATCCCTGTCCCCCGAATAGAGGTAATGCTCCCACAGGTGGCGGCTGACCCACGCTTCGCCCGTAGGCCACATCCCAGGGATGGCATAGTCGACGGGGCCGGTAATGCGCCAGATATCCGTATTGTGGTGCAACACCCAGCCGCGCGTGCCGTACATCTGCCGGGCTGTCTCCGCTCCCGTAACGGCCACCTCCTTTACCATATTAATAAAGGGCTGATGCAGTTCGGGGAGATTGGTGACTTCGGCCGGCCAGTAGTTCATTTCGGCGTTGATATTCGTCGTGTATTTGCTGTCCCAGGGCGGCTGCATCAGATCGTTCCATATCCCCTGCAAATTGGCCGGCTGGTTGCCGGGCTGCGAACTGGAGATGAGGAGGTAACGCCCGAACTGGAAATAGAGGGCGGCCAGCTGGGGATCGTTGGAGCGGGCAAACTCAAGGATACGCACATCGGTCGTTTTGCGGACGGAATCGGTCACGCCCAGATCCAGCTGCACCCTGTCGAAATAGCTGCGGTAGAACGCGATATGCTCCGGGCGTAAAGCGGCGTATCCTTTCTGCAGAGCCGCCTGCATGTATCCGCTCGCCCGTTCGTCGGGATCTGCGCTAATATCTTTATAGTTGACGAAATTCGTAGCCATCGAGACATACAGCGTCGCCGCATCCGCTTTCGACACGACAAGCCTGTCGCCGTCGGCTGTCAGCTCCCCGCCATCGGGGACGACTTTCACTTCGGCCGAGAACGCCACCTTTCCCTCCAGCCCCTCCAGGCCGCCCGATACGCCCCTGAGCCAAAGCTCGCCGTCGCACACTTCCGTTTCGCTCTTCTGCGGGCTCGACAGCCATGCCGCGAAGTCGATCTTTCCTTTCTGCGAAGCGGTCAGCCGCACCACAATGACCTGTCCGGTAAATGCGGCAAACGTTTCGCGCACATATTCCACGCCGTCGACCGTATAGCGTGTCGTGGCGATGGCGGACGAAATATCCAGTTCGCGGGAATAGCCCTGCGGGCTGTCATGCCCCGCAAAGGAGAGGTTCAGGTCGCCGACGGGCTGGTAAGCCATCCCGTGATTGGTACGGGGGAAGATTTTCTCGTCCACCAGGTCTTGCGCTTCCGCAAACTTCCCCGCAAACATCAGCCTGCGGACTTCGGGGAGGGCGGACAGCGCGTTGGGGTTGATGTTGTTGTTGGGCTGCCCTGTCCAGAGGGTCTCTTCGTTCAGCTGGATTTTTTCCCCTGCGGGAATACCGAATACCATGGCGCCGATCCGCCCGTTCCCGACCGGCAAGGCTTCCGACCACTTTTCGGCAGGGCGGTCGTACCAAAGCTTCCACTGGTTTTCCGGATCCGCTTTCCGGCACGAAAGAGACAGAACGAAGACAAGGAAAATCCCGGCCATCTGTTTGGCCAAAGGGATGAGGTGTTTACACGTGTGTTTCATTTTATTTTTCAGATTGGTTACAGTAAGCGCAAATATACGGTTTTTGCTTGTTTTCCAACAAAAAAAGTCGTTCTTTTGCTGTGTTACTAATCCTTATTGATATGACAATAAAAAGACACACCTGGGAAAATATCCCTATCACGGCTCTCCGTATGGCTATCGGCTGGCATTTCCTGTACGAGGGAGTGGTCAAGGTGGTTTCCGACAGTTGGTCGGCGGCGCCTTTCTTAGACAATACCTACGGTTTCCTTTCCGGCTTTTACCACTGGCTTGCCGCTACGCCGGTCGTCCTGCACATTGTCGACCTGCTGAATATGTGGGGGCTGATCCTTATCGGGACGGCGCTCTTTACGGGTATGTGCATCCGGCTGGCTGCGCTGTCGGGCGTACTGCTGCTGACGCTGTATTATTTTGCCTATCCTCCTTTCGGCGTGTCGCTGCTGGGCGGCGACGGGACGTTGTTTATTGTCGATAAGCTGTTTATCGAAGCGGCTGCGCTGTCGTTTATCTTTTTCTACAAAAAGAGGGGATATGGGTTGGAAACGCTCATCAACAGATGGCGGGAGGAGAGGAGGCGCGCCCCGTCCGCCACGAGCGGGAACGACAAGCCCGCCGCCAACGCCTACCGCCGCGAAATGCTGAAAAACCTGGCCGCATTGCCCTTGCTCGGCATCATGGGATGGGGCTCCAACCGGAGCCGGAAACGCTACGGGATAGACGCTTCCACAGGGGCGACGATTCAGGTCAACAGGGCGGCGTTGAGCGAGCTGAAAGGCGAACTGCCCAGGGGCAGGATCGGGGAGCACGAAATCAGCCGGCTGATCATGGGCGGCAACCTGCTCGGAGGATGGGCGCACGCACGCGACCTGCTCTATGCCGGCGCCCTGTTCAAGGCCTACAATACGGAGAAAAAGATCATCGAGACCCTCATGCTGTGCGAACAGGCGGGGATCAACGCCATCAATATCGGTTTCCCGACCATCCCCGTGATGGTGAAATACAAGAAGCTGACGGGAAGCAAGATAAAGGTCATCTGCCAGGTCGGGATAAAGGAGAAGAGCAGCGATATCCTCGAAGATGTCGGCGTGGCGGTCGACAACGGCATCGACATCATCCAGTTGCAGGGCAACTGGTGTGACTGGCTGGTGCGGGACAACCGGATGGAGCTGATCGCCGGGATGATGGAACGGATCAGGGGCGAGGGCTGCCTGGCCGGAATGGGGGCGCATACGATTGATTCGTTCATCCTGTGCGAAAAGCAGGGTATCGTCCCCGACTATTACATGAAAACGATGCATCACGACAACTACTGGTCGGCGCACCCCCGCGAAAACAGACGGCCTTTCGAGGTAGACGGCCACCTGAACGCGGATCACAACCTGTTCCACGACAACTGTTTCTGCCCTTTCCCCGACCGTACCATCGAGTTCGTCAACCGCGTAAAAGTACCCGTCATGGGCTTTAAGGTGCTTGCCGCCGGAGCGATCGAGCCCAAGGACGGCTTCAATTGGGCATTTGAAAACGGCGCCGATTTCATCTGCGTCGGGATGTTTGACTTTCAGGTGGTGGACGATGTCAATACCTGTATCGATACCCTCCGGAACCTGAAAAACAGAAAGCGCGAATGGTTCGCCTGATCCCCCTGATGTCAACGGGTGCATTTCAATTATAATGACGACGAATCGCAATCGTGTGAAAATCAAATAGTACCCGTCATTATAAGTAGCCGCAGTCCATTGCCTTGAAATCCGAAATGTTTGCCGAAAAGACAATCCAATCTGTGTCCGTAGAAAAAGAAAGCAGTATCTTTGCGAAAAATTAAAAAAAAGAATGGATAACCCGCATGATATTTCATTGCTGGAACAGAGAGAGTTCCTGCTAGGGCAGCCTGTTGTCATTCTCACGGGAAATGAATTTGCAAGGAAAGAAGGAGCAACCTTGACACAACAGGTAAGCGAATATTACAATTCAATAGGTAACAAAGCGATATCTCCTGTTTATGGAGATATTATACTGGATAAAAAAGGAGTGGATGACGATTTTGCACATGGCGTCGGAAGAATCAAAGCTATAGCTTTCGCAGCAATACCACAAGTCATTGAGCGGGGAATTGTTATTTTACCGTTCGGCAAATATAAAAGCGGCGAGAATGTAGTTAGTGCAATGATAGCTGCTCCCGTACGAATAGCGGAAAAAGAATATGTTTGTGTAGTAGTCCTCAGAAAGCGGCAGGAAATAACCAAACTGTATGTACATGAAGTCACGCTAAAAGAAAAACTCCTTGCCGACAGTTCTAATCCAACACAACGTTTGGCCGCCAGGCAAGGAGTTATATCCAACGCCTTAACAAGCAGTTCTAATCCAACACAACGTTTGGCCGCTCATCAAGGAGACATTGCAAAGATACTGAGTAAAATTATATCTGCAAAATCTGATTGAAAAAAATATGCTTATAATGACGAGAATTTACAATCGGCTAAAAATCAATCAATTCTCGTCATTTCCCTTTTTGATAAACCTGGTTTATTGGGCACTCCCCGTGGCCTTTTCCTCAAAGGCGGTCTTAAGAGGCTTAAGAATCTTAAGGAATTTAAGGAGCTTAAGGGCGCCTTTGAATGGCGAGGGCTTTTCCTCAAAGGCAAACGCACGGATTACAAATCCACGCGAGTTGGGTTCGGACGGGAGCTATTTTTATTTGCACGGGAGCGGATTTCAGCCACACTGGTAATCAACTCTCAACTCTCAATTCTCAACTCTCAACTCTCAAAGGGTGATGATCTCGGCGGCCAGGGAAGAGAGTGTTTCCGGGTGGTGGGAGGTGAAGATCACCGTTTGTTTGGCGGTCGCCTGCCTTTCCCTGATGTAGCGGATGATCCGGCGGCAGGCCGCCTCGTCCAGACCCTTGAACGGTTCGTCCATCAGGAGGAGCGGAGAGGGGAAAGCCAGGGCGCGGGCAATGGCCGCCCGTTGCTGTTGGCCGTAACTGAGTTCGCCCGGGTAATGGCCTTTTAGCTCGCCAATCTCCATTCCGTCCAGCACCTCGCC
>JAISRY010000126.1 GCA_031273385.1 Tannerellaceae bacterium
CTTCAATCAGGTAGATGCCCTGTTTCGGTATGGATTTTTCAATCACATTACCCGCACTCTTTTCATCCGATACCAGCTGCCCGGAAAGGGTGAATATCCGGAGCCTGTCGATGGGCTGTTCCGACCGGATGGCAAAAGACTCGCCCATGCGGACAGAATTGGGAGAAACTGTTACCCGAGCGGTTTCAACCGTGCCGATACCGGTGCCGGAAGAGGCGGAAATCATGACGTTCCGGTGGTTAATCACCGGTACAAGTACCGTATAAACGTCTCCAACAGGTGTACCAAGCGTAACTTCGTCCCCGTCTATAGTGACAACCGGATTCCTGTACTTTTGCTTCAAAGTGAAGGTGAGCGCGAAATCAGTGTCTTCATCCGCCATGTTATCGCCTGCAAAAGAGGTCGTAACGCCCTCTCCGGCATGAACGGAAATCTTGAATTTCAGCGGTTCAGGCTGTTGGAAAGTTTCTTTGTTTTCCTTGCCCACATGAAATTCCGCGACCTGTATCGTACTGCCGCTTCCCGTATTCCATTCGTCGATCACTAATTTCAGGTATCTGTAGTTGACCTCTGCAAACGTGGCTTTAATTTCATCCTTGTTGACAGTGTAATCAATGCTAACGGGTTCGGTAATCTTGACGAACTCATCCGCTTCGGCGTTTTTGCCATAACAGGTGATCTTCCTGGCCCTGAGAAATTCCGATGCGTTGTTTGCCGTACGGTGCGTATACCGGAAAAAGTTAAATCCGGTCGTACCGTTCCTGTCTATGACGAAATAGGGCGAATAATCCTTCGGCCCCGTTACGCCTTCATACGTCTTCCCGGGTTTGATAAACGAAAAAGCAGTTGTCTGATTTCCGTCGATGATATACTGGGGGTTGTCGCCTCCGACCGTCGCATCCGGTACGCCTCCGAGAGAGGTGGTAATCGTCCATCCCGAGCGGTTTTCGGCCTCATTCCCCGGAGCCGGGGTTGTAGAGCCTTTCAAGGGCAGTGGCGCCCATGCGGGAATCTGTTGCGAAGTCACCATCAGCAACTCTTCGACGGGGCGCGGCAACGCCTCGATGCGCTTTTCTTTCAGGGCGGTATAGATCCTGCTTCTCAACAGCGATTTCACTTCGCTATCCGTCACCCGTATACCCCAATGATTGAAATAGTCCGTCAGGTCATAACCCGTTATCTGCGAAGCTTTCCATATCAGGTAAGCGCGCCTCTCATCTGCACCTCCGCCCATCTGTTTCTCTTCGCGGACAATACGGTGGAGCTTTTTGTAGAAGTCATCCCCGAAAAGATGGAACATCTGGTTCCATACCATGAAACGCAGTTCGTCACGGTTGAAATCGGTAATGACTTCCAATTCCTTGTCCGGCATATCATATACCCGTTTGGAAAGGGGCATTTTCAGGTAGGTATCCTGTGCGCCTTTCCAACGGTTCTCCGGTGTCCGGGCATACGCTTCGCCGGCAATGGCGCGTTCTGCCACGTAGGAATAGATATTGACGGTAGACTCTCCCGCTCCGGCGATCTGATAGGCGGTTTGCTGGTGTTGATGCCCCAGCTCATGCCCAATCATCCATGAGTTGTTATCCTTGCCGAATGCGGTCAGGTACCTTCTTCTGCTCCCGTGTGGGAAACCGGTATAACCTACGCTGTTGGCATGAGGGCTTGAGCTGGCATTTTCCGTCATCAGGTAACGGACTTCGCCGGCTTTCAGGCGGTGATGTACCGGATTGGGGTCGTTGTTGTCCAATCCGCCGATGCTGTCTTCGCGGGCAAGAAGGAGATGTACGTCACTCATCCATTTGTTTTTATCTTCATTGACGGAAACTTCCAAAGCGACGTCACGGGTAGCGGTTACCACGACATAGTCGGAATGGAAAATCACATCGGGGGTGGTGTAGGTATTCATCATTTCCGAAAATTCGGCATCGGTCGTTACACCGTATACGTAACGCGGTGCGCGCACATGTTCACTCCCTGAAGCAAACGTGACTTCGGCCCGGCCTTGCGAATTTTTCTCACTGTCGCTCACAAAGCTCAGGTAGACCAATCCGCCGGCGTGTTGTTTGGCATCAATGACGTTTTCCCCCTCCTTCAAGCGGATATCCGCCCTTGTCCTGCCATCTACGTTGAATCCCAATGTTCCGATGGTGATGAAAGGCATTGCGCCATCGGTGGGCGGAGCCAGCATTTTCAGGTTGACGACTATTTTTTTGCCCTTTTCCAGGTAGAAGCCGGTCGGTTGCCGGTCGTATTTCTTATGCCCTTGCCCGAGGCGGATACGTTCCTTCTCCGCGCCGCTGACCTGCGGCAATTCTATCTTCTCAGGATAAGGCGTAACGATTTGTGCGGATGCGACAACGGCATACAGCACAAGGAATAATGTCATAATTGTTTTCATCGCTTTATTCTATATGTGTATACCCCAGTCCGAACTCACCGATCTGAACCGTACTTCCGCTGGTTGCGCCACCGGAATTATCGCTCCATTTCGTAATGCTTACTTTCACATAACGATAGTTGGCCGCCGCTTTCAGGCCGATGCGATACACATTCGTATCCGTGCCGTTAGGCGTTTCAGCGCCCGTTCCGGGAATGTCGATACCGGCCTGAATATCGGTGAACGAAACGCCGTCGTTACTGCCGGCAAGATCAATCCCCCACACCCTCAGGTAGGTATACGAATTGTTGGAGCGGTGTTGCCAGCGGACAAAGTCAAACGGTTGCGCCTCCTGCATATCCACGATAAAAGAGAGGCTGTAACCGGGGCTTGTACCGGAATAGGCGCCATAGTTTTTCCCCGGCTTCACCATGGAGAGGAAAGTCGTCGCGACGTCGTCAAACATATCTTCCGGTTTTCCGGTCGTTCCGTCGGTCACATAATTCTTCCCGTCACTGTACGAAACAGAGGTCTGGACAGTCCATTTCGAACGGTCGTAATCTACTTTTGTAATGACCAGGTCCAATACTTCGACGTTGCAGTCGGTTGTGATATTGCTGCCGTCGGCTGTCGTAATCCGTATAACGGTAGTCCCTATACTTACCGGACTCACCATACCATCGGCGGAAACCGTAGCGATCTTTTCATCCAACGATTGATAGGTGACCGATTTGTCCCATATATCTGCCGGTTCAAACGTCAGGCATTCCGCCAGATTGAACGGCGCGCCTCCGATTTTCATTTTGATATTCCGCCCTTCCGCCGTAACTATAATGGCGGTTGCCTTCACCTTATGGTCGGTCACATTGACCGTATAGGACGTCGCCACGCCCGAACCGTCGATAGCGGTTACCGTCAGGGTATCGGTACCTACCGCTTTGGGCGTGATCAGGCCGCCTTCGCTGACTTCCAATATATCCTTGCGCTTATTGGAATAGATCACGGCTTTGTTGCTCGCATCCTGCGGCATAATGAATGGGGTCAGTTGCAACGTCGCATTGTCTTTCAGCGAAATCAGCATGACTTCACCCGCACTCGAGTATTTTGCCTCTAACAGGGTGACTGCCGATACGGCTACCGTATCGTCTTCCTTACAACCTGTCAGGAAGGTATATGCCATCATAACCATCAGGAAAAAGCGGCTCGCTCTTCCCACAGGTTTATTGAATAATGATAACGTCTTCATATTTACTATTACTTGTAATTATTAATTCTAAAAGATTTCACGCTCCGGCTTATCTTGGAATATCCTGCCAACCGGGAGTTTGCGTCAGGTTTTTATTTAACTCTAATTGGTCGTACGGGATCGGCCAGTAGTAGCGCTTGTCGCTCCAGGGCAACGTACCGTTCGTAATCCTCGTGTCGCGCGGATAGGCGATCAGGAATCCTTCGCTGTCCACCCAAACCTCCTTGCCGAGGATTGCTTTTGCGGCAGTGACGGAGTTTTCGTTCAATGGCGGTTTCGGCGTGGCGTTAGAACCGTCATATAACTTTTGCTTTTCTTCGGTAAACTTCATTCCCCGTAAAGGTACGGTCAGTAATTTGCCGGCTTTCCAACGCATCAGGTCTTCATAGCGCAGCCCTTCCATCACCATTTCGATACGGCGTTCCCGGCGGATTTCCCTTAACAGGGGCGTCACGGCATAATCCAGTTTTTCCGCATAGATCTTATCCAACCGCGGGTCTGCCGGAATATTCTCTATTGTCAGGCGGCTGTTCGGATAGGTCGCGAAATCGTAACCCGCCCTTTCGCGTAACTTATTGATGGTTCTATTCAGGTCATCGTTTGTCAGGGTTCCCCTTTCGGCTTTGGCTTCGGCCAGCATCAGCAATACTTCTGCGTAGCGGAATACCAAGGCGGTTTGCGTCCCCTGTTGTGTGGCGTTAAACTCTTCCTGATCGCACATCCAATGTTTGATGAACCAATAGCCGGTCACGGTCGTGCCCGGATACGAATGATAATTGTATCCGACGGGCGGATAGATAATCCCGTATTTTGACCGGTTCATTTCGCCGCTCATAGGCGCTGAAATGGTGGCGTATTCGCCCGGACGGGCAATGGTCTGCCTCAGGCGCGGGTCGCGGTTTTCCAACTCCGTCCACATCCCGTCATATCCCTTGAAAAGCGGGTTAAGGGTATAGCTGCCCTCTGTCCCTCCAATGTAGATCGGCCGTCCGTCCGCACAGAGGTACTCATCGACAAGGCCGCGTGTAGCGCCTTTGCTGTAACGTCCGCCTGCGCCGCCGTTATTCTGTTCGAAATAGCGTTGCGTACAATGTCCCCTTGATGTCGACTGGCCATCGTACGTACGCGCCAGGATCGCTTCTTTATTGTTGTCGGTTCCGGGGGTTTTCTTGAAGGTAAAGAGTTTCCAGTACGGATCCGTTCCGGCGTTGTATAAGCTATAACGTCCCGCCGCTATAATCGCTTCGCACGACTCGATGCATTCGTCAAGCCATTTATTGGCAGTGCCCTGCAGCCCAAGTTCGGTATGGTATTTGCGGAACGTGCCTTCAAACAAAGCGATACGCGCTTTCAGGAAATTGGCCATATCGCGGTTGATCCGCCCATTAGGGCTTTCGCTATCCTTGATATGGTCGACGGCATAGTTGATGCACCACAGCACGGAATCCATCACTTCGGCACGGGGCGTCCGTGGGGCGTACAATTCGGGGGAGTTCACATTCATGTCGCTCACATACCAGGGTACATCCCCGAAGATCATCACTTTCCGGTAATAATCCCATGCTTTGAAAAAATAGGCCTCCGCCGCCCACTTATCCAGCTCGGAAGGATTAGTGACAGAGCCTTCCGCCATCCGGTAATTCCGGAGGAAATAGTTGATAATACGCAGGTTTCCCCAGCTCCATCCTTCATTTTCTCCACTTTGGGGAACGATGTATCCCTCATTCAACCGGCTGCTTGCGCTTCCGGATTTCACGGCATTGTCCGAGAACATATCGGTATAAATGATCGGGCTGCCCTGAACGTCATAAAAGGGAGCTACGCGGTCATAAGCCCAACCTGCCTGGTGGCCGGCGATATATTTGCTATACAATTGGTTCAGGAACAGGGGTAAATCGCCCTCGTTCTTCAGGAACGACCCTTCGGCCAGTTTATCTTTCTGGTCCTGTTGCATGAAATCGTCGTTACATGAAGTAAACAGTGCGGTTCCTACCATGCAAATGGCCGTTAAATATACTATTTTCAGATATTTCATGTGTCTAATTATTAAAGTTTACCTTGTATTAAAATGTGATTTGCGCACCTAATGCAACCGTTCTTTTTTGTGGATAGGCATCCGAAATCTGGTCGGGATCGAATACGCCCGGAATCTCGGTGATTTCAAACAGGTTATAGCCTGACAGGCTGAAACGCAACTTCTCTATTCCCGCCTTTTTCGTCAGTGATTGCGGCAAGGTGTACCCCAGAACCGCCTGTTTGAGGCGGAGGTATGCGCCGTTGACCATGTAGGCGGTCTGCGTATTCACCGATGCGGTGTACATCGGGAAGCGGGCATCGGTACGTTCGGGCGTCCATGAGCGGTCGTACATCCACCGCGAACCGGCGCCTCCGCCCCAATAGGCGCTATTGCCGATCCAAAGGTCTCTCTTGCCGACGCCCTGGAAGAAGATATTCAGGTCGAAGTTCTTGAACGACACATTTCCGGTCAGCCCGAACTTCAGGCGCGCCGTATTGTTCCCGAGTATCCTCCTGTCGCCGGGATTCTCCAGTGTAGAGCTTCCGGCGCTGATGCGTCCGTCGCCATTGATATCCCTGTACCAGATATAGCCGGGATAAAGATTACCGGAATGGTAAGGGCCGTTGAAGGTATATCCCGTACCGTCGGGTTTAGCGACAAGGTCTGTCACCTGCAAGATACCGCCCGTCTCATAGCCCCATATATCGCCTACCTGCGATCCGTCATACAGATTGCCGATGTTCTTGGTCGGATTGGCGGCATAGTGTATAACTCGTGACTTTGAATCGGATAAAACGAACTCTACATTGTAACGCAAGCCGCTTGAATTCTTGTCCGCCCATCCAAGGGTCAGTTCCCATCCGTTGCTTTTGATCGAACCGGAGTTTTCCAATGGCGCGCTCGTACCCAATACCGAGGGATAGGCCGTTACGCCATCGGTAAGGATATCGGTCGTTCTTCGTTCATAGATATCGAACGATGCGCTCAGGCGGTTATTCAGCGCGATGACATCCAGGCCGAAGTTGGTCGTCTGCGCTTTCTCCCAGGTCAATGTCGGAGACACCAAACCGGGTACTTTTACGGTGCTTACCCATTTCCCGTCGATGAAATAACCGGCCGTTGCCGAGTCCATCACCGGTTGATAGGGATAATCGCTGCTGGGCTGGCTACCGAGTTTACCCCACGAGGCTCTCAGCTTCAGGTTGTCCAGCCATTTTTTGGTCGACTGCATGAAGCGTTCTTCCGTAATCCTCCATCCCACTGAAAACGAGGGGAAGAAGAAAAAGCGGGCATCCGGCGTGAAACGGGAGCTTCCGTCATACCGCCCGTTGGCTTCAAAGAGGTAACGGTCGGCAAAAATATAGTTGATACGCCCGAATCCTGCGCGGGCGGTACGCTCTCCACGCGAAGCGCCGGAGGTGTTTATCGCAATGTCTTCTACCGCACCCGGGTTCATGACATCGGGCGAGAACATCCCTACCATATCAATGGTATTCGAGCCGTACCACACCCGCTCCTGATTGAACCCGACGATAGCCGAAACCGCATGTTTCCCGGCAAATGTCTTGTTGAAATCAAGATAGGCGTTGATGAGGTAGGTATCGGTAGACGAACGTTTCAGTTGTCCTTTGTTGTTGGTCGCTTCACCCTGTTCGGACACCATGTTGCTCCATGAAATATTGACATATTCATGTTTCGGACTGCGTCGCGACGATTCGGAGCTTTCCGGGGAATAGGTCACATCCGCCCTTGCTTTCAGCACCTTCGGTAGGATGATAAACTCCGGCGAAATGGTCAGCAATGTCGACGCCGACGTCGAATTTGTCCTTGCGCCATACGACACCCAAGCCAGGATATTGTCGGTATAGGCGTTGGGGATCGGGTCGTTTGGCCCGGTCATGATCGGCATGTTGATGTTTTTCCCCGTTTCGTTCCTCATGGCCGACCACAGGCTGCCTTTCCCTCCGACGATGTAGGGTGCTTGGTAGTTGGTCTGGTTGTAATTCACTTTTCCCTCTACGTTGAACCAGCTATTGATTTTGGCATTCACGCGTACTGCCGCGTTATACCGCTTGTATTCGTCCGTATTGATCTTATACATCCCCTCCTGTTCCTGATAACCGAGCGACAGGTAGTAGGCTACCCGCTCGCTACCGCCCGAAAAGCTGAGGTTGTGCTTTTGCATGGGCGTCCAGTCCCGGACAACCGTTTTGTAGGGATTCATATTGCCGACCCATACGATGGATGTCCCCGACATATAGTAGGCGTTTTCGGGGATGGGGTTATCCATATACTTTTTAATGGCCGCCAACCTTTCTTCGTCCGACGATCCGACGGAACCGCCTGTCCAAAGCGTCTTGTCCATGCCCGCCTTTTGCAGGGTATAGGCATCGAGGATGTCGGGAATCGCGGATGGGGTATCCCACGAGATGTCATAGCTGTAGCTGATTTTCCCTTTCTGGTTGAATTTCCCCGATTTGGAGGTGATCAATACCACGCCGAACGTCGCTTTCGTTCCATAGATAGCGGAAGCCGAGGCATCTTTGATGACGCTCATGTTGTCGATATCGTTCGGGTTCATCTGGTTGAGCTGCGTAGCGCTGACCTCCACGCCGTCTATCAAAATCAGTGGCGCATCGTTCGTCACCACGTACTTCTTGTCATCACTGTTGTACCTCATCGACGTACCGCCGCGGATATTGAACGACGGGACGGTGTTGGGCGCTCCGTTGCCGATACCGATATTCAGGTTGGGGACAACACCCTGCAAGGCCTGGCCGACGTTGGCAACCGGGCGGTTTTCGAATGCTTCCGCCGTTACGGATGAGATGGCTCCGGTCAGGTTGACCTTTTTCTGTGTGCCGAAACCGACAACCACCACTTCGTCCAGCACCTTGTTGTCTTCCTGCATCACAACCGTAATGACGGTTTTCCCCGCCGTCTCTACCTCTTTCGCTTTATACCCGATATAGGTAAAGACCAATGTCGCTTTCGGACTGGATAACTGGAGGGAGAAATTCCCGTCCATGTCTGTCGCGACCCCTTGTGAAGAGCCTTTCTCAATAATACTCACACCCATCAAAGGTTCATTTTGTTCATCCACCACTGTCCCGCTTATCTTTTGCGCCTCTGTTGCAGCCGCAAAAAAGAACAAGAAACAGAACAATTGCAGAACAAATGTTTTTTTCAAAAACTTTCTTTGTCTCATATTAGATCTCTCTTTTAATTAATAAATAATATTTATACTAAATCTCTCATTTACATTCTATTCCATTCAATTCCGCCACAGCGCTTATATGATCGCTTGCTGATAGGCGTTCAGCTCTTTCCTGTCGATCTCTTTCAACCGGATTTTGATAACAAAAGGCTGGCCGGCCGTCGCTATCTTTTCAGGAATAACGATATCATAATAGGACGAACCGAACTTGTCGCGGTAATACGTTCCCGCACGTCCGCCGCCATGAATATGAGCCGGCTCTTTTATGGCCGGATATTCCGCCTGTTCGACGACATAGACCCGGCTTTTCTCTTTACTTACAGGCATTTTCACCCGCAGCAGGTTGTTCATGGGCTTATTGAATACCGTCAGGTAAATCACATCCCCCCGCTGGGTGGAATAGCCCCAATCCTGCTTTCCGAGGATGGAATGATGGACGCCATAGACCGCTTCACCGTTGACCGACAGCCATTTGCCGACCTCCCTGGCGATATCGGCCTCTTCCTTGCGGATATTACCCTCGCCGTCGGGGCCGAAATTGATCACGAAGTTCCCATCCAACGAGTTGGCTTTCACCATCATGTCGATCAGGTCGTAAGGTGTTTTCACGTAACTCAGCGACCAGTCGCGGTGATATCCCCACTGGTTTTCGGGAATGGTCATCACGCAATCCCAGTCATTGCCCCCGGTTTCCGCCAGGGTGGAGGGCAGGTTGCGCTCAAAACGCTGGTCGTAATCGTCGATCAGGTCGCCGTTGGCATCGACATGGCGGCATCCTTTTTCGTCGGCGCGGAAACGGCTTCCGATAATCAGCCCGGGGTGCATCGCACGCAATTCTTCGCCCAACGCATCGACCCATGCCGCCTCTTTCATCCATGCGCTGTCCCATGACCCATCGAACCAAAGCCCCTTCACCTGCGGGTAGCCGGTCAGCAGTTCAATCAGCTGGTTACGCGTAAATTCCTTGAATGTCTCATAACGGGCTTTATCTTCCGCCGTCTTGAAGGGATTGAAATGTTCCCAATCCGCTCTGTCGGAAGGAGCAATGGCTTTTCCGGCCTGATAGCCCGGATGATTCCAGTCGATGATGGAGAAGTAGAGGTAGACATCGATCCCTTCGGCCGTATAGGCATCCACAATCTCTTTTACAATATCTTTCCCGTAGGGCGTATTGGCGACGGTGTATGCGGTATATTTGCTTGGCCACATACAAAATCCATCGTGATGCTTCGTCGTAAATATCACATACTTTGCGCCCATCTCCTTCGCCTGTTTCGCCCACTGTTCCGCATTGAACGCCTGCGGGTTAAACTGTTTGTAGAGGGTATCGTATTCCTCTTTGGCGATCAGCCCCGATGAGCGGAACCATTCTGCGGCGTATGCCGACGTTTTGCCGTTCCACTGTCCGCCCGGGATTGCATACACGCCCCAATGGATAAATTGCCCCAATCCGTACTCGCGCCAACGTTGCATGGCGGCATCTGTCCGCTTTCCTGTGCGATGTGCACCATGTTTTAATGGTAGCCGTTCTTTTTCCTGATTTGTTTGTGCTATTCCCTGTCCACATAAAAGAATGGAAAGAAATAAAACCAAACTGTTTTTTGTGCTCATAGTATTAATTGTTTTTTTGCGCCAAATAGCATTAATTAACTTTTTTGCGTTACAAAAATAGGGGTGTTGACACCTCTTTCCTTTACTCTATTCGTTATTTTTTTTGCTCTTTTTGAAGTTTTTCCAAGGTTTTGGTGGATTTCCGGTCAATAATTTAGTCCAATTAGAGGACATATACCCCCCAACGCATTAGAACAAGGATGCGAGAGGGCACATGCAAATTTGGAAAAGTATGCATACTCTTTCAAAAAAGTATGCATACTCTTTCGGAAAAGAATGCATCCTCACGAAAAAGGAAAAATACACAGTTGTGTAGCCGGCGCTAGACAATTGTGTTGCGCCGGCTACACAACTGTCTAGCCCTGAGTACACAACTGTCTGGCTCCGGCTACACAACTGTGTAAAACCGAGAACTCCTCCCGTCCGAAAAAAAATAGCTCCCGTCTCATTTTAAATAGCTCCCGACCTATTAAAAATAGCTCCCGACCGGCTGAAAGAGGCGGTTAAGGATTCATTTCGGTTTTCCAAAGGCTTGTAAAAGAGGCAAAAAGAGCTAAAAAGCCCCCCAATAAAGTTTCCGTTTTTTCCCCTTCACCCTTTCACCTTTCGCCTAACACACTGGCCAACAACTAAATGCGGTGAAGGGAGGGTGAAAGGAGGTGAAAGGAAGCGGAAATCGGGAAATGGGAGACGCTTACCCCCCCTTCCCGCCATCGAATGACCCTCCTTACACCTCCTTTCACCCCCCCTTCACCGCATTTGAGTGTCATCCAGCCTGTTACACGAAAGGTGAAGCTGTGAAGGCAAAAAACGCAAAACTTTATTGGGGGGCTTTTTGCGCCTTTTCCCTATCCAGAATCAGGATTTTAGCTATATTGAAAAAGTGTATTACATCAGTAGAAAGGATGCATACTTTTTCCGCCCTCGCGAGTGGAGATATCTTCGATCGTGAGGGCGGTAAAGATGGGTACGTCCAAACGCCGGAGGCGTAACCGTTCAATAACCCCGTACTAAGCGGAGCGCAGTGCGGGGTAAAGGAGATACCCGGAGCACCTTCCCGTTAGTGTAAAACCGGAAATAGCGCCCGTCAATAATTTAATCCGAATACCCATAGCGGCAGGATGTTCTGATAGCCGTACTCGATATCGTCCTTGACGATGAAAGCGTTGTCCAATCCGGCAATCTGCTTTTGTCCCTTATTCCTGCCTCCTACCTCAAAGGTGTATTTTCCGATCACGAAATCGGCTTTTCCTGAAGAGGCAACCTGATGATTGACCGACATTTGGTTCAGGAAAAACGTTTCCCTAAGGTTGCCTGTATCGGCCGTTTCATTCGCCAGGCTGTAAATCAGGTTCGGGTTGTTAAGATACACTTTCTCAACCTTTCCCAATGCCCTGACGCCGCCCGTATCGCTTTGCAACTGCATGATGACCCCCGCCTGCTCCATATAGTGAAAGTAATCCTTTATCTGGTTGCGGTGTACGCCGGTCATTTCAGCTATCTTGTTGATATTTGGCTTGAAAGGAGCGCTTTGGGCAACAATGTAAAGCAACTGTTTCAGTTTTCTCGACGTGGCGACATTCATCCGTGCATACAACGGGATATCGTTTTCAAGCGTTTGATTTAAGGTGTTTCGCAATCTTTGGTCAAACCCCGGTT
>JAISRY010000164.1 GCA_031273385.1 Tannerellaceae bacterium
GCAGAAGCCTACCGCCTGATCCGCTTCCTACGCTACTTCACCAACATCTCCGACCAGGAACTACCCGGCACCTCCCTCTTGCGCGAATTTCTGGGAGGAGGCGCCTTTCAGTATTGATAGGTGTGATAACAAGGTATTTTTCATCACTAAGAGTCTCTTAAGCCCGAAGGGCTTAGGCAGGGTCAACGCATTAAAGTTGAGAATTGAGAGTGGAGAATTGAGAGTGGAGAATTGGCATGCTCTCGGAGAGAGCTAACATAGCTAGGCAATAGCCTAAGGCTACTGTATATAAATGCATTACCACCCTCTATTGCCTCCATCGGAGGCAAACCTATATCCGTTAACATCGTAAAGAGGTTTGCCTCCTATGGAGGCAGAGGTAAGCGGTAATCCGTTTATATACAGTAGCCTTAGGCTACTGCCTAGCTATGTTAGCTCTCTACGAGAGCCATTTATCGCATGCGTCATTGGCGTACTGAAACATACATTTTAATGCGTTGACCCTGATCTTAATGGTATGAATTTGGATGGGAGCTATTTTAAATGGGACGGGAGCAAATTCAAACGGGACGGGAGCCAATAGAAATAGCTCCCGTCCCGTTTTTTATGTGATGTTTCCGCTTTCCTTTCACCTCCTTTCACCCTCCCTTCACCGCATTTTAATGTCCATCAGTGTGTTACGCGAAAGGTGAAAGGGTGAAGGCAAAAAAACGGAAACTTTTATTGGGGAGGTTTTTTGCCCTTTAGTACCGTTTCAGGCTCATGTCGAGGCTTTTGACGGAGTGGGTCAGGGCGCCGATGGAGATGTAGTCTACGCCGGCTTCGGCGTAGGGGCGGAGGGTGTCGAAGGTGATGCCGCCGGAGGATTCGGTTTCGTAGCGTCCGTTGATGCGGCGGACGGCCTCCCTGGTCTCTTCCACCGTGAAATTGTCCAGCATGATACGGTCGATGCCGCCGGTATCGAGCGCCTCTTCCAGTTCGCGGAAGTTGCGGACTTCAATCTCTATTTTCAGGTTCATCCCGTTCTCTTTCAGGTAGCTTTTTGCGCGCGTGATGGCTTGTGCTATGCCTCCGGCAAAGTCTACATGGTTATCTTTCAGCAGGATCATATCGAAAAGCCCGATGCGGTGGTTCATTCCTCCTCCGATACGGACGGCCTCTTTTTCGATCATCCGCATACCCGGCGTCGTTTTGCGGGTGTCCAGTACGCGGGTCTTTGTTCCCTCCAGGGCTTTGACATACCGGTGGGTGGCGGTGGCGATGCCGCTCATCCGTTGCATGACGTTCAGTACTAACCGCTCGGTTTGCAGCAATGCCTGTACTTTCCCCTCCACCAGGAAAGCGACGTCTCCCTTTTTTACCGCTTCCCCGTCATGTAAATATACGGTAACGCGCAATCCGGGGTCGAACGTGTGGAAGATGCGTTTCGCCATCTCCACGCCGGCCAGTATGCCCTCTTCCTTGATGAGCAGCCGGCTTCTTCCCATCGCATCGGAGGGGATACAGCAGAGGGTCGTATGGTCGCCGTCGCCGATATCTTCGGCAAAGGCGAGCTTGATCAGTTCGTCGATTAAATGCTCCATTCGTTTATTCTATTCTTATTGATTGTATAACAGCTTTGTTTTTATCCAGCCGGTAGGTGATATTGACGCGAAACTCGCCTTTCTCCACAGGCAGTTTACCGACAAAAAAGCCGCTTTCTTTCTTGTCGGCGTGGTGCAGGAGGGAGAATCCGCCAACAGGTTTGTTCGCTCGGAAAAAGGCGTTCAGCAGGTTTACGGCGTCGTTTGCGCCGCATTTCCTGGATACGCCGGGCAGGTCAATGTCTACTTCGGTATCCATACAGCCGGCCAGCGTGGATGCATCTCCGTTTTTTAATGCGTTGGATATGGGGGTTATGTCTGCGGCGCAGACATACAGGAATGAGCATAAGAACGTAAATAGCGCGAATAATCGTTTCATAAGTTCTACTTTTTGGATTAAACAATGTACAAAGGTTAACAAAAATAACTACTTTTACAACCTCATATACGTTAAAAAGCAAAGTAAGGGATAATATGAAGATTCTTTTCATAGCCACAGGGAAGACGGACGCGCCCTATCTTTTGGAGGCGATCGGGCTGTACTGCAAGCGTTTGGAGCATTACCTCCCTTTCGATATGCTGGCTATTCCCGCCGCCAGGCAGGTGAAGAACCTGCCGGAATCCCGTCAGAAAGAAAAGGAGGGGGAGCAGATCGTAAAGGCGTTGGAGGCGGGCGACTATGTGGTGTTGCTCGATGAAAAGGGGAATGAATATACCTCCCTGCAATTTGCCGCGTATATGGAGAAGAAGATGTCTGCCGCTCCCAGGCGGCTGGTGTTTGTCGCCGGCGGCCCTTACGGTTTCAGCGATGCGGTATACCGGCATGCCGCCGAAAAGATCTCGCTCAGCAAGATGACCTTTTCCCACCAGATGATCCGCCTCCTGTTTGTCGAACAGCTTTATCGTGCAATGACCATCCTCCACAACGAACCTTACCACCATGAATAGATAAATCAATCAACAATTTTAAAAATAAGAATCTATGAAACAACTTATTCCCATTATCTGCGTGTGGCTATTATGGAGCTGCGAATATCCGGTGCATGACCATTTCATCGAGATACAGAAACCGGCCGAGGCGGTCGAAATGGCCGTTTACCTCACTGCCGACAACGATGGGGAGCGTATCGTCCTTTCCGAGTCGTCGACCCTCAAATACAACCTGTCGGTGGCGGGAGGGCGCAGGATACAAGGCTGCATTTTTGAAATGGGCGAGAGGCGTTGGGAGTTTCCCGACCAGTCGTCCGGCTACATTTATGTCGACAAAAGCGACTTTCCCGATGGCGAATATACCCTGTCCTGTACGCTTTATGCCGCCACCGAATCGGGCAGTATCGCCGACCAGTTGGGAGCGGAATCGTATGCGGGCAGTTTCAGCTGGCCGCTCACCGTCACGACCTACTACCCTCCGGCAGCGAGCCTGCGGCACGCGATCAATGCCGACGGCTACCTGGAGCTGTCGTGGGACAGGCCGGATATAGGCGTTCTCCCGTTCTACTCCTACCAGGTAACGGGAACCTACTGGGGTGTCGATATACGGGATATGGCGCAGACAAGCTTTGTCGACCGTTCGTATGTAGGGGAAAACCGGTGGTATAACGCCTTGGTATACTTCGAGAACAAAGAGATTTCTTATAGAGAGCCATGGTCGTTGGGATATATTCAACTGAACGAAGTAGATCCTGTGTTCGAGATTGATTACAGCCAGGAGGACAGTATACGGTTGAGCTGGGATAATCCCTACAAATCGGCGGTAAACATTGCGCTGGATTACTCGCCGCTCGTCGCCGGGTATAAAGAAAAGTCCATCCGTATTCCTTATGCGCCCTTTGGCGCCCGGCAGAAGCCGGTTCAAATGACGTTTATACCTTATGAGGAAACGGACAGGACGTATGCCAACGGTTTTTCAAAATGGCTGTCGGTTGTCGACAGCCACGGGAAAAAGGTGTCCTCTTCCGACTATTTCTATGGGATCATGGCCTATCATGTGACGGAAGACGTACTGTATGTGTCGGATCACGACACGCTGACCAGCCTGGTGATGCCGGATGCCGTTGTGTATAAGGAAAAGGTGAGGTATAATAGTTACATAAAGAGCATATATGCCTCTTTGTCGGATCTGACGGTGGCTGTTTGCGATAATAACCTCATTGATCTTTATGACGGGAAAGCGTTCCGGAACGTGCGAACGGTGATCGCCGATCCTCAGAGATACTTTACGGGTGCGATCACGTTGACGGACAAAGGGAAGTTGCTCTGTCTCTCCTATAACGGCGCAGCAGGAAAGACGGAAGGGCAGGTGTACGACGCAACTACCGCCCTGTTCGAGGCCTCGTTCGAATTGCCGGCGGAGATCGTCGACCTGTCGAACGTCTTCATTACGCCCGACGCCCGTTACCTCTATACCTCCTCCTATTCCGCCATCTACGTCGTGTCGCTGGATGAGGCCTATCGCGTGACGGGCACGAAACGCCTGGATATGTATTCTTCCGGCTGGTGCGTCAACCCGCGGCAAACAAACCAATTGTTTGCCTCGGCCAACGGGAAGATCTATCAATTTGACGTCGCCGCCGGGCTGTCGCCTGTTTCCGTATGGGATTATCCGGGGATGTTTGTCGCGAATATAGATCCTGCGACAGGGTACCTGCTGCTGGTCGGCCAGGCGTATGTGGCCGGGTCAGACTATGTGAAGATCATCCGTCCGGAGACCAACGAAGAGCTGGCTACCATCCCGGTAAGCGGAAGTACCAATTACCGCCTGGCCGGTAATACGTTAATGTCCGGCAGCGGATATGTTATGAACATCAAAAAACAATTGAAAAAATGAATACGCGCATCTTCCCTTTTTGCCTCTCTTTTCTCCTCTCCCTTTGCCTGCCCGCTTTGTTGCAGGCGCAACAGGTCACGATAGAATATGCCGCCGGGTACGGCATTTATAAAATGGAGGACATGAAAGGTCTCTTCAAAAGCAGTATCTCGTCTATTCCTATCCGCAATATCAGGGTGACGGATCTCTTCCCCGGCTACATCACGCACCACGTCAAAGCCGGCGTCACATGGAAAGCGCTGCATCACGCGGGGCTGTCGGTCGATTATATGAATACGGCCGCTCATGCGGCGGTATCCGACTATTCCGCCTCTTATGCAAGTACCCTCCGCATGAAAGGCGTCCGGTTGGGCGCGTTCTATCGCTTCGCGTTGCCTCATACGGCGAAAAACCTGCTCAGCCCCTACCTGCAATTGAGTACCGGCGCGGTGTTCAATAACGGGAAAGCGACCGAATCGCTGACGTTTACAGATAGCAAAGAGGATTCTTCCTCTTCTTCGGAATCGCTGGAGGGGGTGAACTTCTTCGTTGAGCCTGCTTTTGGGATTAAGATCCGCGTGTTGCCTATCCTGTCGCTCCATCTCAATGCGGGGTATGAGTTCGACCTGACGCAGCAGTTCCGTTACCAGGGACAGTCCGCCATCATCGGCCCCGACTGGAGCGGCCTGCGTGTCCAGGCGGGCGTTATGGTATGCCTATTTTAGCAGGCGGAGCTTGACCATGACGGGAAAGTGGTCGGACGGCGTCCGCGCTTTCCCGCCGGAGGGCGAGCGGTAGGTATCGGTCAGTATCCCGTAACGCACCGCCTCGAACGAAGCGGTAACGAAGATATGGTCGATGCGGTCGTCCGTTTTGACGTCGGGGTCGAAGCCGTTGAACGTCCCGTTCAGCGCATAGCGTATGTGCGCCTTTTCATACGTGTCGTCCAGTATGTCCGAAGCCTGCAGGAGGGCGTAGCTTTCGTTGCGCTGGTCGACGTTGAAGTCTCCCATCAGGATGGCCGGATCGTTTCCGCACATCTCCCTTATCTTGCTCAATACCAGTTTGGCGCTTTCGCTCCGCGCCTTGACGCCTATATGGTCCATGTGCAGGTTGAAACACCAGAACGTCCTGCCCTGCATGTCGAACAGTCCCCATGTGCAGATGCGCGGCAGGGCGGCATCCCATCCCTTGTTGGGCGTATCGGTGGTTTCCGAGAGCCAGAAATGGCCGGAACGGAGCAATTCGAACTTCTCCTTTTTATAAAAGATGGGGACATACTCGCCTCCCGTCTTGCCGTCGTCACGCCCTACGCCGGTATAGGCATATTCGGGTAATCCGGCCAGCATATCGTCGACTTGCCCGTGCAACACCTCCTGTGCGCCGAACAGGTCGAAGTCATAGAATTGTACCTGGTTGCAGATGACCGGGCAACGCTGTTTCCAGCCGTTTCCCCTCTCGGCATCGCCCGGGTTCTCGTTCCGGATATTATACGAAGCGACGGTTAATTCCTGCGCATGGGCAAAAACGCAACACATAAACAAACATACTGCTGTGGTAAACATCTTTTTCATGGGATAACTCTATTTTTAGTGTGTGTGACATGACGATGGAATGAGGGCGGCGGCGCCCAGGATGGCGATATCGGGGTTGCCGGAAATCCCGATATGCAGCTTCTCTAGCGATTTGGGGTAGAGGAACGACCGCATCCCCTCTTGCATACTCTTTGCGAAAAGCGGATAGGCCTCCGTAATGCCTCCACCGAAGATAATGGCTTCCGGATCGTAGGCATACAGTATGGCTTTCACCAATTCACCGAGGTGCCGCCCGTACTCGTCCCATATCCTGAGGGCTTCCGCATCGTTGTCCCGCGCCCGGGCAGCGGCCTCTTTCCCCGTCATATTGTGGCAGGCGGTAAAGAATGTGCTGGCGCAATAATATTCATATACCTGGTCGAGGTAGCGCAAACAGCCGATTTCACCGGCGCCCGTATTGCGTCCGTTATATAACTCGCCATGGATGATCACGCCGGCTCCTACGCCCGTTCCCAACGTGACGCCAAGCATATTGGCAAAAGGCCTCCCCTCGCCGAAACGCTTTTCGCCCAACGCAAAGCAGTTGGAATCGTTATTCACAAAAACGGGAATATGAAACGCCTCTTCCAGCCTCTTCTTCAGGTGTACCTCTTCCCAGGAGGGGATAAACATGGCATTGTACACAATCCCCTCTTCCACATCCACCACCGAGGGGACGCCAATACCGATACCGCTCACCTCAGGTGAGAGCATAGGCGCGATGAGGGATTTCAGATAAGCGATGGAATCCTCCACATTCATCTGTGATGGGCTGGGCGCCGCCACTTTGCGGATCATCTGCCCGTCGTGCAGCTTCCCGATACGGATATTTGTCCCTCCGAGGTCTATTCCTATTTTCATGGCCATTCGTTTTTTAATAAATAAGGCAATGCAAATATAGGTATTTTTCTGAATAAGTGAATAGCACGCAGATGACGCAGCTCAGGCTTCCATGCGGTAGCCGGAGCCGGGGACGGTGTGGATTAGTTTGGTGGGGAAGCCTTTGTCTATTTTTGTGCGGAGGTAGTTGATGTAGACGTCTACGATGTTCATGTTGCGGTCGGCCTCCTTGTCCCATACCTGTTTGATGATGCTTTGGCGGGTCAGGGCTTTTCCCTGGTTGGAGATCAGGTATTCGAGCAGGCGGTATTCGCGGACGGTGAGGTTGATGGGGATGCCGCTACGGACGGCGCGGTGGTTGTCGACTTCCAGGACGAGGTCGCCACAGGTAAGGACGGGGTTGGGCTCGCCGGTTTTTGTACGGCGTGATAGCGCCTGTATGCGGGCTTCCAGTTCGGCAAAGCTGAACGGTTTCACTACGTAATCATCCGCTCCGGCTTCCAGCCCTTTTACGATATCGTCGGTCGTTCCCAGCGCGGTGAGCATAACGACGGGGGAGGCATATCCGTAGGCCGCCCTGTACCTGCGGCACAGCTCCAGGCCGTTTATCCCGGGCATGATCACATCCAGTATGAGCAGTTGGAAATGCGTTTTCCCGATGAGATCCCAGCCGGCCGCGCCGTCGTGCGCCGTCGCCACTTCGTGCCCGGACTCCCGCAGCCCCCGCTCGATAAAGGAGGCGATATTGACCTCATCTTCCACCAACAGTATCTTCATCGTTTTCGTGCGTCGGGGCGGTTTATATCATCTGTGAATCCTTGATCAGGGCAAGCAGTTCGGCGAGCGACAACCGTGCCGAGCGGTCGCTGCCCTCGAGCAGGGATTCGGCCAGGTCGCGCTTGGTATGGTGAAGTTGTATGATCTTCTCTTCGATGGTGTTTTCGGCCACCAGGCGGTAGATCGTAACGGGGCGCGTTTGCCCGATGCGGTGCGCACGGTCGGAGGCCTGGTCTTCGATGGCCGGGTTCCACCAGGGGTCTAAATGGATGACGAAGTCGGCGCCGGTAAGGTTCAGCCCCAGTCCGCCGGCTTTCAGGCTGATGAGGAACAGTTCGCCCTCGCCGCCCTGAAACTTCTTGACGCTCTGTTCCCTGTCGGCTATCGGCGTGGAGCCATCCAGGTATTGGTAATGGACGCCCTGTTTGTCCAACGCTTTGCGGACGATGGCGAGGTGCGCCACGAACTGGCTGAACACCAATGCGCGGTGCTTGTTTTCACGCAATTCGGCCACGATGTCGAGGAATGTGTTGAGTTTCGACGACGAAGAGATGGGGATATCCGGGTTGATCAGTTGCGGATGACAGCTGGCCTGACGGAGCCTGGTGATTTCGGCCAACGCCTGTATATGCTTTGTCCCGCCGTTCGTATCGTTTTTGACCAGGTTTTCGATGGCTTGGCGGCGCAGGGCTTCGTAAAACGCCATTTCATCGTCGGAGAGCTGTATCTTCTTCACAATCTCTATCTTTGGCGGCAGTTCGTCCAATACCGCCGTTTTGGTACGGCGGAGGATAAAGGGGGAGATCAGCTTTTTTAGGAGTTTGCGCGTTTTCTCGTCGTCGGGCTTGATAAAGGTGTTGTTGAAATGTTGCAGGCTGCCCAACAGCCCGGGGTTGAGGAAGTTAAAGATGTTCCATATCTCGCCGGGATGGTTTTGTACCGGCGTACCGGTGAGCGCGACGCGAAAAGCGCCTTTCAGCTGCATGGCGGCTTTGGACGTTTTGGTGGCATAGTTTTTGATGACATGCGCCTCGTCGAGTATGATGGTGGCGAAAGAGGGCTCGCTCAGCAAGTCGTTCTCCGACTGCACCAGCCCGTAGGAGACGATCAGCAGGTCGCCCGCTTCGAGCGATTGCACCACCTCTTTCCTGTTTCCGCTATTGCTCCCGAACGTTCTCCCGAGCGTTTTAATCCGTAGCGTGGGGGCGAAGCGTTCGGCTTCGTGTACCCAGTTGCTGATGACCGACACCGGGCAAACCACCATGGCCGGCCCCTGTTGCGCCCGGTGCAGCAGGATGGCCAGCGCCTGTACGGTCTTTCCCAGCCCCATATCGTCGGCCAGGCATACGCCGGCTTCCCATTCGGACAGCCGGGCGAGCCATTGGAACCCCTCTTCCTGATACCCCCGCAGCTCCGCCTTGAGGTGGACGGGGACGGCGGCGTTGCCTGCTTTCACGTCGTCCACCCGCTTGCGGAAGTCTTTCCACGATTTATCCGTTTTCAGCGTCCCGGCCTGATCGAAGAAGTCGTCCAGCGCCACCGAGGCGAATTTGTTGATTTTCACGTCGTTTTTCCCGATGGAAGAGAACAGGCGCAGCTCATCGAGGTATTTTTTCAGCTCGTTGCTGAGCGCAATGAATTCGCCCGGCTGCAGCTCCACGAAGCGTTTGTTGCTCTTCTCCGTCAAGGCCAGCAGTTGTTGGAGCGAAACGACGGTGTTTTCGTCCACTTTCAGTTCGCCCTGCAAATCAAACCAGTTCATCACGCTTTTCAGCCGGATGGTGAGATGCCCCGACCCGGCCTTTCCGCGAAGACGGAAACGTTCGCCCTCCGGCCATTCCACGATGCTGATATCCTGATGTTCCGCCAGGATATCGAGTATGGCGAGCGAGTCGAGCGGATCGTTGAACGTGATCAGGCCGTCCGTCATTTCCAGGCTTTCCAGGCTTTGTATCTCGTTCAGCAGGACGTTTTCGTTCGCCAGCTCTTTCCTGATATCCCGTTTTACCTGCAACTGTATATTGTTTTCGTTCGCGATCAGCGCATTGCCGCCTTTTCCGGGCTTACAGTAGGGCGGATGGTCCCCGAACGGTTTGCTGAACAGCTCCGCTCTCAGCCCGTCGCCAAAGGGGAGGAGCTGTACGCGGATACGCGAATCGGCCGGTATCTCTTTCACCTGTGTCTGCTTGCTTTCCGAAGCCAGCAGGTCGGAATGGACGTTCATCCCCTGTGCGCTGAATGTCCCCAGCAGCTCAATCAGCTTTTCCTTACCCTGCTCGGGCACGACAAGCCCGGCGACGATCTGCAGAATGCGTATCTGTTGCTCCGTAAGGGAGTAAACGAGGTAGCGCGTATTCGTCTCTTTTTGGACGGAAATCTTCTCGGTGATGTCCTTTATATCGGTGGAAAGGGTGTAGCCTTTCGGCGACTTGGCCACTTTGATCACCGGCTGCGCCAAGATAAACTCGACAGGGATATCCATGTTGTTTTCAAGGAAAACATAAGGATGCCCGGCCAGGTGTACATAAACGCTTTTCGAGAACTGGTAATATTCGGTGTAATAATCCTTGAAATAGTCGAGCGTCCTGGCGATCCGGAGATCCTGGTCGCTCATACCCTGCGTCTTGCCCTCATAAAAGCTTTTAAGCGCGATGTTCCTCCCTGTCGACCATCCTTTTGCCTGACGGGTTTGCAGCACCGGCTGTATGAAGTTTTGTTTGGGATGGTAGAAATAGATCACCCGCGTCTTGCTCTCCCCGTCTTTCGTCGTTTTAGATGAACCAAATTTCATCCCCAATAGCAGGTTGATGGCTTTTTCCCAGTCTTCCTGATAGGTGATGCGCGAAAGAACGGGCGGATAGGAGAGCTTCGAGGCGATTTTATCGTACAATTTGTTCGACCGGTCGTTGTTAAACCACGATTTCATGACATACGCCACCTCATACGCCAATATGAAATAGCCGGAATGAAAGACTTTCTCGGCGATATCCAGAAGCGTTTCCGATAAAATGGGCTTCTTTCCCCTGTTGGTCATGTAATAGGCCAGCAGGGAGAGGAGCCTCATGTATTCGCTTGCCGCCGCGTTAAGAATGGTTATGTTCAATAACCCAAGCTCTTTTTTCTCCTTTTCTTTCTTGTCCAATATATGATAGGCCAGGGCGGCAAAGACGGAGATAAAACCCGGATAGCCGCTTTTGCCCATCCATTGCTCCATCTTCTGGAAAATGGGGGTGGACGTTTTCGGGTCAATGCTGATCAGGGTGATAAAATAGTAAAACGCGATGTGCGGGGCGGCGGGCGCCAGGAAATCCCGGTGCTGCTTCTGCTGCGCTTTCAACGCCTTGTCGAAAAGGATAAACGCTCCCTCCATCTCTCCCTGCGTCGTTTTGGCTATCGCCTCGACATAATAGGTATGCACGGCGTCCGACTTGTCTTTCAGATCGAGCATTTTCCGGAAATGGCCGGCCAGGAGGTCGATTTTCTTGTCCACAAACGTCATGTCCAACGCTTTCCTGGTATGGATGATATGTTCATAAAAACGCCTGACCTCCTGTAGCGGCGTCAGGGCATAGATATCTTCGTTTATGGCAGCCGGTAACACGATATTCATCAGCTCGGCGCCGATCATGTGAAGCTTGCTGCCATATACCTTGCATCGAAGCAACCGGGTATAATACCCCCATTTCTCGGGCGTGAGGTTCTGTGAAAAAAACAGCTCGTGCTTGGCGTATGCCGCCGGCTCGTGGCACAGGGAGTAGAGGCAATTGCGGAACTGGAAGATGGGGTTGTCCACGGGAGAGTAAAAGAGCTTTTGACGCTCGTTTACGATGGACGGCCAAAGGGGCTTCAGATCGGATAACTGGGGATAAATATACAGCATAAACTCCGGTGTGACCGTATAATCCGACCGGTATTCGTTTCGTCTTTTAAACAGTTCGCATTGGACGCCCTTCTCCATCGTTTCGTGTGCATACCGCTGCGTGATCCTCTTAAAGGTGTAGAGTTCCACGAGGTTGTATTCGTTGATATCGACCGCTTTCAAAGCCGCTACTCTCAATAGATTCCTTTCAGTTTCTGAAAGGGAGACGTACTGATCAATTTGATGCTGATTCATGAATCCTTTCTGTTTTTAGCATGTAAAAATAGGAAGAATGTATCAGTTGGCAATGTGAAAAACACATAATTATGCATGACACGCAGGGTCAACGCATTAAAATGTATGTTTCAGTGTCATAAATTATCCGGAGCAAGGAAACATGCTCCGGATTTTTTATGTCATTTCATTGTCATCCATTGTCATTTCATTGTCGCCATTGTCATTTCATTGTCATCTGATTTTCTCCCAATCCCCGTTTTTAGCCCCAAAAAAGGGCAAATCGGTGGGTAAAAAAGGAAATAAGTGAGGGGAAAAAAAGGGCTTTCCCACCACTCTCTTTCTCTCTCTTTCCCTCTATAGAAGAGAGAAGAGAGGAGTAAGTAGTGGGATAGTGATGAGAAAAAGAGAAATAAAAGATATGAGGGGAATAATAGTAAAACAATAAAAAGTACATAAGAGTTGAAAAAGGCGTTTTTGACCCTCTCGTCACCACTCTTGTCTGCGGTAGACAATTGTGTAGCGGGAGCTACCCAGTTGTGTTGTCGGAGCTACCC
>JAISRY010000172.1 GCA_031273385.1 Tannerellaceae bacterium
GACTATTTCGTAGACGAAGTAGACATCGCGGACAAAGACAACGACATCAATTTCCCCGAAAGCTACTACTTCTACCCCATCAACAGCCAGCACCTCCAACGAAACTCCAACCTCCAGCAAACACAAGGCTGGGATGGCGGAACATTCAATCCACTGGAATAATCCGGAGTAGCTGATCTATGAAAAAGGGTCTACCGAATAGTCGGTAGACCCTTTTTTTTAAGCTCTTAAGCCTTTTAAGATTCTTAAGGCTCTTAAGATTCTTAAGGCTCTTAAGTAATTTAAGATTCTTAAAACCCTTAAGCCCCTTAAGCCCCCTTTTTACAGGACTTGAATCCCCTCTTCCCTAGCTTGCTCTTCTCCCGAGGGGGTGATCAGCTTATACCCTTTTCCGTGGATATTGATGATTTCAATGCCGGGATCGTCTTTCAGGAGCTTGCGCAGTTTGGTGATGTAGACATCCATGCTGCGGGCATTGAAATAGTTGTCGTCTACCCAGATCGTTTTCAGTGCGTAGTTGCGCTCCAGTATCTCATTGGCATGGGCGCACAGGAGGCTCAACAGCTCACACTCTTTCGTCGTCAGCTTCGTGATCTTGTCGTCAATAGACAACGTCTGCTTTTGGGTGTCGAACAGGAAATTACCCAATTTGTAGTAGGGGATATCCTTCGACTTTTTCCCTTTTACGCGGCGGAGGATCGCTTCGATACGAAGCAACAGCTCTTCCATGCTGAACGGCTTTGTCAGGTAATCGTCCGCGCCGAGCTTGAACCCCTCCAGGATATCTTCCTTCATCGTTTTGGCAGTGAGGAAAATAATAGGTATCTCCGGGTTGATCGAACGGATCTCCTGCGCAAGCGTAAAACCGTCTTTCTTCGGCATCATGACATCCAATACGCAAAGGTCATACTTCCCTTTGGTAAATCCTTTATAACCGGCGTCTCCATCGGAGAACAGATCTGTGACATACCCTTTTGCCTGCAGGTATTCCCTTAACAGCATTCCCAGGTTTTCGTCGTCTTCACAAAATAAAACTCTAATTTTCTCTTCCATGACTAACTTTTTATAAGAGGTAAAGTAATAATAAATTTTGTCCCTATATTGCCCGCCCCGTTCTCGGCGCGGATTGTTCCACTATGGTCTTCCACGATCTTACGGACATAAGCCAGCCCCAGCCCGAACCCTTTTACGTCGTGTACGTTGCCCGTCGGCACGCGGAAGAAACGGTCAAACACCTTTTTATGGTACTCTTTCCTGATCCCTATGCCGTTGTCTTCGATAGAGATCAGCAGCTTCCCGCCCTCGTTCCTCGTCCGCGCCATCAATTTCAACGGCGTCTCCAGGCGGCGGTATTTGACGGCATTGTCCATCAAATTGAACAGGACGTTGGTGAGGTGCATCTCGTCCACATAAATAGTCGAGTCTTCCGCCCTCAGGTCAATGTCTATCGTCCCGTTATATTTCTCTACTTTTAACGCAAAAGTATTCGCAATATTGGCTAACAGGTCGTTAGCATCAACTTCTTTTAACTTAAAGGCCGCCTTTTGCCGCTCGAACAGCGACATTTGCAGCACCTTTTCGACCAGGAAGCCCAGCCGCTTGGTCTCGTCGTTGATCACGCCCGAAATATGCTTAAACACATCCGGGCTCTTCGTGATATCCGAATCTTTCAACATCTGCGAGGCCAACGAAATAGTCGAAACCGGCGTCTTCAATTCGTGCGTCATATTGTTGATGAAATCGTTTTTCATCATCGAAAGCTTCTTCTGGCGGAATACAATATATAATGTAAAGATAAAAGTGGCCAGCAGCAAGGCCGAAAAGATAACCGAGGGAACGATAAAGGTGACTTCGCTGAAGATATAATCCTGCTTCGTCGGGAAGTAGACCCTCAGGAAGTTCTGCTTCGAGGGGAGGTCGCTCGGGAAAAGGACGCCCGTCAGCACGTCCGACGTGCGCGGCTTCCGCTGCAACTCCCCGCTCTGGTAGACCGTATTCCCATCCTTGTTGATGACCGAAAAGACAAAGGGCAGGTTCAGCCCGTTGTTGATAAATTCCGTCTTCAGGTAGGTATTGAGCTGCTTAAAGTCCACCCGCTCTTCGATCGGCTTGAGGTTGGAATGGCTCAGCATGTTGTTCACCACGTCGCGCACCAGCTCGCTGTTGTACAGGTAGCGGCGCGTATAGGCCTCGAACAGCTCCTTGGTCGTGGCGACGATATTGCCCGACGATTGCTTTTTCATGAGCGACGACAGCGGCTGCGACTTCGTATTGCTGAAGCTATGGATCTCGACGCCCCCCTGTACCGAACCGTTCGGGTTGACCTCGAAATGAAACTTCTCCCGGGTGGTATACTGGTTGTACCCCTGCACGCCGGCGGAGGCGTTCTGATAGCGGTTGTAGGCGTTAATATCCTTGCTGATGTCTTCTTCGATGTATTTACGGGTTTCGTCATACTCCAGGTTCTTCGATACCTGAAGCAAACACTTTTTCGCCGTTTCATTAAACTGCTCGCTCCGTGTCTTAAGCGTGATACTCACATACGTGACCTGCAAATAAAGCAAACCGGCAAAAGCGAATGCCATGACAATGGCCAATAACCAAATCGTTGACTTTCTCATTTTAATAATTTACTTAACACAACGCAAATAACGCGCATTTTAGTTTAATATTTACGCAATAAAAGTAAAAAACGCGGACGTCAAATGTTAATAATACATGACGGAACCATAGCTGATCCTGATTTAATTGCTTGCAAGACAGCATAGTTAACGTATGGCGACCTTTCTAACGACTTCGCCAATGCGAACGATGTAATACCCTTTAGCTATATCGACGGTATATTCGCCGGAGGCATGTTTCATCTCGATCTCCTTGACCTTGATGCCGACCACGCTGTAAACCTCCAACTTGCTACCTGCCGGCGCATTGGTTACCTTGATGCGGTTTTCAGACGCGGTAATTTCAACGACAGGCTTCTCCGGTTGCTTATTTTCGATATGCCGGGCCGTCTTCGCCTGCTGCCCGTAAACGGGGGGCGAATAAACCAACCATAACACAAATGCAATAACTATAAACAGTCCTGTTTTCATTATACGATACCGAATTTATACAAAAGTAAGTAGTTTTCCCGACATAATGGCAAAACGCAGCAATTATTTTATTTTACTCCTTGAAAGTGAAGCGGATTGTGAACCGCGTCAGGCCGTCGGCGCCGGTAGTGAGCGAGAACGTACAGCCATGTTTCAGCAACACTTCGCGGATAAAAATCAGTCCCAGCCCCTGCCCGTTGGGTTTGGTCGAGAAGAAAGGGCTGAACAGCCGGCTCGCGGTCTCTTTGGAGATGCCCTTGCCGGTGTCGGCGATTTCGAGGCCGGTGGGCGACGAGGTGGTGAAGATATAGATATACCCGTCCGATTCGATCGACTCGGCGGCATTCTTGATGATATTGACGATGACCTGCTCGAACAATACGGGGTCGATCTCGACGACGGGCGACTGTTCGCTCAACGCCATCACGATTTCGATGCGGCGGTTGCGGCAGATATGCTCCATAAAGCGTTTGCACGAAACAAGCAGCTCGTTCAGCGACACGCCGGTGGCCTCGGGCTCGGGGATGCGCACCACGTCGGCGTAGTTGGCGATGAAGCGGTTCATCCGGTAGCACCGTTCGATGGCCGCTTTCAGCGCTTCCTGGATATCTTTCTCGGTCAACATCTGTTCGAGCGTATCGAGGGTCGAGGTGATGCCCGCCGTGGTGTTGTTCACTTCGTGGGCGATCATGCGGATCACCTGTTCGTAGGCTTTGCGTTCGGCCTTAACGACCTCTTCCGTCAGCAGCTCGATCAGGTAGAACGAGTGGGGGAAGCCCCTGTCGATGAATCGCGCATGTGTGCATTTGTAGATATTGGCATTGCCGAGGCGTATGGCCTCCGACTGGTAGGGCTCCAGCTGCATCAGCCCTTTCATCAACGGATGGTCGATCTCCTCCGGCTTTTTACCCATGCCTTCGGCGGGCGTTTTCACCCCCAGGATGGCGAGGGCGGCGTTGTTGACGGAGAGGATACGCCCGTCGAAACTGAGGATCAGCACACCCAAGGGGGAGGCGTTGACCAGCAGGTCGAGGAAATGGTTCTGCTCCCTGACATGCAGGCGTTCGTCTTTCAGGTAATCCATCATCTTGTTGAATACCTGTATGATGCGGTCGGCTTCGGGCTGTCCGATCAGGCGCAGGCGCGAACTGAAATCCTGCTCTTTCAGCAAGTCCATGCCGTCGCCGATAATCTGCAACGGCTTGACGATCCGGCGGTGGAAAAACAGCAGGTAGAGGATCGTAAAAACCGTCAACACTTCGACGCCCAGAAACAGAAAGAGGTTCGACAGGCGAAAGACAAAAAAGGAGATCACCGCGAGCGCGGCGATGAGGATAACGCTCAGGATGCGGAAGAGGAGGCTGACTTTCATAGGCCTGTGGGGTGGTGGGCGGGTTGTATGCCGTACTTCTCCAGGCGCCGGTAGAGGGCGGCACGGCTTATGCCCAGTGACTTGGCCGTATGCGACAGGTTGCCGGCATGTGTCTCCAATGCCCGGAGGATAGACTGCTTTTCCAGCTCGTCGAGCGTAAATCCCTCCTGGTGTGGAGGCTCATTGCGGAGGGGATGATCCCTGCCGCCCGCCTGTTCGATGATGTCGGAGGCGTCGATCAGCGTTTTCCCGGAGATCAGCAACGTCCGTTCGACCAGGTTTTTGAGTTCCCGCACATTCCCCGGATAGGGCAGGCGGCAGAGGTAATCGTATGCCGCGGCGGTAAAGGCGGCTTCCGGCAGGTTGTTTTGCCGCGCCTGCTGAGCGGCAAAGTGTTGCGCCAGCAGCGGGATATCCTCTTTCCTCTCCCGGAGCGGGGGGAGATGGATGGTGATCAGGTTGATGCGGTAAAAGAGGTCTTCGCGGAATGTGCGCAGGGCGATCATCTGTCTCAGGTCGGCATTGGTGGCGCTGACCACACGCACGTCCACCTTGCGCGGACGGCTGTCGCCCAACGCCTCAAACGTCTGATCCTGAAGCACGCGCAGCAGCTTGACCTGGCACGACATATCAAGGTCGCCGATCTCGTCCAGGAAGATCGTCCCCCTGTCGGCCAGCTCGAAACGCCCTGTCCGGTCGGCGTAGGCATCCGTAAAAGAGCCCTTTTTGTGCCCGAACATTTCGCTCTCGAACAGGCTGTGCGAGATACCGCCCAGGTTGACTTTCACGAACGGCTGCCCTTTACGCAGGCTGTTGGCGTGGATAGCCTCGGCGATCAGCTCTTTCCCCGTCCCGTTCTCGCCCGTAATCAGCACCGGCGCATGTGTGGAGGCGATGCGCGAAACGGCGCCCAGGACACGCATCAGCGCGTCGCTTTTGCCGATAATCTTCCCGAAGTGGAACGTGCGGTCGGCCTCCAGGCGGTTCAGCGGACGGTTCTCGTCCGCTACCGGCGAACGAAGCGCCAGGGCGGTACGGATGGTATGGAGCAGCATCAGGTTGTTCCACGGCTTGGTGACGAAGTCGAACGCGCCGGCGCGCATCCCCTCGACAGCCAGCGCAATAGACCCCCACGCCGTAATGAGGATCACCGGAACGTCCGGGCACAACACCTTCACCTTGAGCAACAACTGAAGCCCCTCCTCGCCCGACGTCGATATGCTAAAATTCATATCCATCAGGATAAGCCCGGGCGGACTGCGGCGCACAACCGCCAACGCCTCATCCGGCGTAGAGACCGCCCCGGCCTCAAACCCCGCCCGTTTCAGCACAAAGCTCAGCGAAGAGCGCACCGCCGCATCATCATCTACTATCAATATCATAAATCTGTTTTTCGTGAATCTACAACACTCTGTAAAAGTATAAAAACTTACCGGATTCACAAAAAAACAAGTGCATTTGCCCGTTTATCAAAAAGGGAAATGACGGCGATAGCGTGATTTTCATGCGATTGTGATTCGTTGTCATTATAAACGACCGGGGTAGCCACAGATCATCGTTTCCATCGCCGGAGGTAATCCCATTCTGAAAATTCTATCATCCTGAAAATTCTGATTCTGATTCTGACATTTTGATAGTTTTGACCATCATTTCACCCCGAAAATTCCGATCTTGGCGTTTTGACATTTTGATAGTTTTTGATCGTTTTATCTCTCTGAGAATTGGCTGTAGCGCACCGCGGGACGAGGCGCTCGGAAATATCGCGAAAAACAGGGGGTTAAGGAAATGCACATTGTAAGTAAAAGGGGTGAAAAAATAGTAAATCAATAGCCGTTAGGCCTATTTTATGACCTGTTTATTCGTATTGTGACGGATAATCTATCATTTTATCAATTTGAATTTGGATGGGATTTTGGAGAACTTTTTTTGTTGTTTCCTGCCGTTTTCTTTCATTTTAGCGTTTGCAAACAGTTGGTTAAGAGTTGTTCA
>JAISRY010000052.1 GCA_031273385.1 Tannerellaceae bacterium
GGAAGACGGGACTCAAACCCGCGACCCTCAGCTTGGAAGGCTAATGCTCTATCGACTGAGCTACTTCCGCATTCAATTGCTTTTGTGGGCAGTGATGGATTCGAACCACCGAAGGCGTACGCCAGCTGAGTTACAGTCAGCCCCATTTGGCCACTCTGGTAACTGCCCGTTTTTAATTGAGTTCAGTTTCAATACATGCTCTTTTCAATTGCCCTCTGCCAATTGACTATTTCGTTGAGCCTCTTGTCGGATTCGAACCAACGACCCCGAGATTACAAATCACGTGCTCTGGCCAACTGAGCTAAAGAGGCGTCTGGAAATAGTATAAAAATAGCCGCTTCTCCATAAAAGCGAAGCGGCTGCAAATTTAGTTATTATTTCTTAGCTACCAAAACTATTGTTATTTTTTTTGTCACTTCAGCTTTTTTTCTTTCTGCTTTTTCAACTGCTTCGTCAAAGCCTCCGCACATTCGGTGATCGCTTCCTCAAAAGTATCGGCGGTTTTCTCGGCGAAAAGCTCTGCATTCTTTATCGTTAGCTTTACCGAAGCGTTCTTATTCTGCGCACTTTCGGGTTTTATTACTTTTAATATGATCTCGGCAGCCATGATATGGTCATAATACTTGTCCAGTTTGCCGACCTTTTTTTGAACAAATGCCTCCAGCTGAGTGGTCGCATCGAAATGAATAGATTGAATTTTAATGTCCATAAGAACCTCCTTCTTTTTTTGCCCGTGGATGGGCATGATACATTTTTTTTAATTCCTCAAAGGTTGTATGTGTGTAAACGCTGGTTGAAGCCAGGCTGCTGTGCCCTAACAGTTCTTTCACAGCATTGAGCTCTGCGCCGTTGTTCAGCATACTTGTCGCGAATGAATGCCTCAGTACGTGAGGGCTGCGTTTGGATAATGCGGGAATCTCCGATAAACATCCCCTTACGATACGATAGACGATGTCGGTGGAGAGCTGCCGCCCGTTTCGACGGACAAAAAAGTACTCGCCCGGCGCCTCGGCCTCCCTCTCCCTGACGTCGACATAATCCAGCATCAGCCGCTTCAGCCCCTCTGCGAAAGGGATCAGCCGTTGCTTGTTCCGCTTTCCGGTCACTTTCAGCACGGATGCTTCATAGTCGATGTCGCTGTTTTTTATGCCGGCCAATTCCGACCGCCTCACGCCGGTGTCGTACAAAAGTTCCAGTATAAGCCGGTTTCTCACACCCTCAAAACCGGAGTCAAAGCTGTCGCCGTCCAGTAGCGCATCCAATTCCCCCTCTCTGATGAAGCAGGGTAGGGGCTTCTTCGTTTTCGGGGCGGTGACGAAACGGAGCGGATTGACGGAAATGACTTTCTGCTTGAGAAGAAATTTAAAAAACGATTTCAAGGAACTCAGCTTCCGGTTGACCGAAACGGGGGATAGCTTGTTGTCCAGCAAAAAAATCACCCACCCCCTGATGATGTCGGAATCTATGACAACCGGATCGAACACACCCTCTTGTTTCTCCTTTACAAACACCTCAAACTGTTCTAAATCTTTAGAATAAGACGAAATCGTATGAGCGGAATAATTCCGTTCGTACTGAAGGTAATGAAGGAATGAATCGATCAATCTATTCACGTTGCATCAGCTTTTGAATCTATGCAACGAATGTATGAATTTGAATTTAATAAAACAAGTACTGGGAAGATATTTTTATTCTTCAGCCTGCTGTAATTGTTGAACGTAAGCAGCACGCATATTCTGCTTTCTCTTTTCTACAGAGGGTTTGATGAATGCCTGACGGCTTCTCAACTCTTTAACGATGCCCGTTTTTTCAAACTTCCTCTTAAACTTTTTCAGCGCTTTCTCAATGTTTTCGCCTTCTTTCAATGGAACTACGATCATAAAATTTTACTATTATAATGTTTAATTAATTTACCTCATAAAATGGGCAACAAAATTACGAATAGTTTCGGTAAAAACAAAACTTTTTGATGAGATTTCATCCGAAAGCGCATTTTAATGCCCAAAAACACGCCGTTATGGTTTTTAATTATGGCGAATTCGCCACTATTCACTGTTCACTGTTCACTATTCACTGTTTTTTTTGGCTTTCACGTTATAGTATAAAGAATAGTTTGTACCTTTATAGACTAAATTATAAATCATCATTTTACCATGAAAAGGAACATCTTAGGGGTAGATATCGGGGGGACGAAGACGGCGATTATTTATGCACGGGAAGATACACGTATTGAGATCGTCGATAAAACGGCTTTTCCGACAGGGGGGGCGAAAGAGACGGTCGACGATATCTTTTTTAATCTGGAGCGGGTGAAGGAAAAGCATGGGCTGCGTAACGAAGAGGTCGCGGCGATAGGGATCAGTTGCGGGGGGCCGTTGGACAGCGAACGCGGCGTCATCATGTCGCCCCCCAACCTGCCCGGCTGGGAAAACGTGCCGATCGTCGAGATGGTCAAAACGCGTTTCCGGATACCCTGCGCCATACAGAACGATGCGAACGCCTGTGCGTTGGCCGAATGGAAGTTCGGGGCGGGGAAAGGGACAAAAAATATGATTTTCCTTACTTTTGGTACCGGTATGGGCGCAGGCTTGATTATCAACGGGCAGCTGTATAGCGGCACGAACGACAATGCCGGCGAGGTAGGCCATATCCGCCTGTCGGCTTTCGGCCCAGTGGGGTATGGGAAAGCCGGTTCGTTCGAGGGGTTTGCCAGTGGGGGAGGGATCGCCCAGCTGGGGAGGATGAAGTTGGCCGAAAAGTATCAGATGGGGGAAACCGTCGATTGGTGCGCCCGTGAAGAGATCGCATCGGTCTCCGCGCAAATCGTGGCGGAAAACGCGCAAAAGGGCGATCCCCTGGCTAATGAGATCATCGCTATATCGGCGCGTTACCTGGGGCGGGGGCTGTCTGTGCTGATCGATATCCTGAATCCCGAATGTATCGTGCTGGGTAGTATCTATGCCCGCAACGAGAACCTCTTCTTTCCGCTGGCGTCGGAGGTGATCGCGCAGGAGGCGTTGAGCCTGTCGCGCCGGGTGTGCCGGATAAAACCGGCCGAATTGGGCGAAAATATCGGCGACTATGCCGCCGTTTCCATAGCATCCAATATTATTGATAAAAATTAATACCATGAATTCAAAAAAAGTACTACCCGTTCTTTTCGGTTTTTTCATTATGGGGTTCGTCGATCTGATCGGTACGGCGATCAATTATGTCAAAGCGGACTTCTCCCTGAATGATACGATGGCTAACCTGTTGGCTTTATCCTGTTTTTTCTGGTTTCTGGCGCTGTCTATACCGACAGGGTTCCTGATGAACCGTGTCGGGCGTAAAAATACGGTATTGATCAGTTTCCTGTTTACTTTTTCCGGCTTACTGATCCCCTGGGCGGTGTATAATTTCGCCTTTGTGCTGGTCGCTTTTGCCTTGATCGGCATAGGGAATACGATTATCCAGGTGGCGCTGAACCCGTTGGTCTCTAACGTGGTGGCGCAGAAAAAGCTGACGGGGTCGCTGACGCTGGGGCAGTTTATCAAGGCGCTCTCCTCGTGGCTGGGGCCGAATGTGGCCGCCTGGCTGACGGCGACGACGCTGGGGTGGAAATATGTGTTTCCCGTTTTTGCGCTGGTGTCGCTGTTGGCGGCGGTGTGGCTGTGGGCTACCCATATCGAAGAGGAGAGGGGCGGCGGGAAAGAGGTCTCTTTTGCGGCCACCTTTTCGTTGCTGAAGAACCGGAAGATCCTGCTGTTTTTTATCGGTATCCTGGTGTTGGTGGGCGTCGATGTGGGGTTGAATGCGACCTTGCCCAAATACCTGATGGAGAAATGCGCCGATATCGTAGAGGTCTCCCAGGCCGACCAGCTGAAGAGCTATTTCTATTTTATCGTCAGGGCGTTGGGCGCCTTTCTGGGGGGTATCCTGCTGATGAAGGTACCGGAACGGAAATTCTACGCCGTTAGCGCTTCGCTGGCTTTCGCCGGCCTGGCGGGGTTGCTTGTCAGCCATGCGCAGTGGAGCATCCTGGCGAGCGTGGTGGTGATCGCCCTGGGCTATTCCAACCTGTTCGCGATCATCTTCTCGCTGGCGCTGAAAGAGCTGCCGGAAAAGGCGAACGAGATATCGTCGTTGCTGATCGTGGGCGTTTCGGGCGGCGTCATCGCACAGTTGCTGGGTGTCGTTTCCGATGCGTTCCATACCCAGTGGGCGGCCATCGCTATCCTGGCTGTTATCTGGCTTTATATGATCGGGTTAATACGGACAATCAATAAAACGTAAAGAGAAGATCACTTCACAAAACACCGGTATACGCCTACTCCGCACAGGAGGACAACCGCTATCCACCAAAGCGGCATACCCCATCCGGCCGTCGTTTGAACCTTGCCGGAGTGCGAAACGGCCGTTTCCGTTTCGCCTTTCGCTTTCTCCATCCGCCCGGCCCTGAGGGCGGAGGAGGCCTCTCCGCCTGCCTCCTCCGCCGACCGGACGAACGTCGCCGAGCGCACCGCCTGTCGGCCCGTACTGTCCGGCTCCATCCATTCGATATGCAGCGTCTCCATCTTCCGGTTTATCCACTCCCTCGCCAGGCGTTCCCTTACCAGGCTATCCTGCCCGGTCGTCTCCACAAAGCCCGCCTGCCGGTACCGCGTCTCCTCCTGCCTCTTCTTCACGCCGCATCCCAGGAGCAAAAAAACCAATAAAAAGGTACTGAACTTTTCCATTTTTCCGCCGCTACATTAATTATCCATAATGATGACCTTTCTCCGGTTCCGCATGCTCCGTAGCGAAACGTGCAGGAAATTCCGCTTGCGGTACAGGATCGCCTGGTCGAAAGGGATCTGGTGAGCCAGCAGTACCCCCAACAGGCGCGAGGCGTCGCCCACGACGCAATCCGCCGCTTCCCCTTTTATATGCTGGCTCTTCGGCGAGCCGCCCACCAGCCTGTTCAATTCCCGGCACCGGTAGCCGCTACTGATGCGGATAGGCCTCCCGTAAGCTAACCGTAACGGCTGCAATGTCCGTTTCACCAACTCTTCGATCGCCGCCCTCTCTTCTCTGCCGGGCTCATTCACGATGCCGTGCTTCCTTGCCGTCTCGCTTTGCGTCATCTCGTCCCACATAAAATCCCTGCTTATTCTTATTAAATCTGTCATGTTGCCATACTTTATATCGGTAATCTACTCCAAACAACGCCCCCGAAAAGGTACAAGTCTCTCCAAAGGCGACTAAAACACTACTCTCTATCTCCCCTTTGGGGTCAATCCAGAACCCGCAAAAGAGAAGGGCGATCCCGCTCAATGTGAGCAGGATGGCCATTCCCAACTGAAGATTAATCCGCATGGGGGCGTTCGCACGTTTCCGTTTTCGCTTTCGGCGTATCTTCCAGCTCAAACCTCACTTCGCTGACCGACTTGCGCAGTTCGCTACCCGGCGTAAACACGATACGCGCTTTTTTTACGTTGGAAACCGTGTAATCGTCCTCTTCCGTTGTCCCCTCCGAGGCGACCGAGAGCCGGAAATTCCCGAACTCGCCGACCTGTACGATGTTACCCGACTGGAGCTCCAGATCCATCGCCCAGTTGAGCGAGTCAAGGATCGCTTTGACATCCGCACTCGACATCGCGCAACGCGCCGATATCAGTTTGCACAACTTTGGCAGGTCGCAATAACTGCCCGACTTGGCGATTCCATACGTTTTGACTGTTCCCTGGTCGTTGCCGGCCAACACTTTTCGCTGTACTTTTTTAATCTTTAAAGCCATAATACATGTTGTTATAAAGTTACGTGTCCAACTATTGAAACACACCGCAAAGGTATGACAGCGAAAAACGGCAAAATTACCGCCCACAGCCAGGGTAAAAACAGCATAAACCCTGCAAACAAGCGGCTTTGACTCTCCCTTACCCCTGCTGTGAGCGGTAATTCCCCCGTAGCGGCATAATCCCCTCTTTTTTGACCCGTAAGCAATTTAGTATCAGGGCAAAAAGAAAAAAGAGAAGAAAAAGCGCTTTTAATATTTATTTCGCTTTCCCCTCTCAACACGAAGATTTATTTCGATTTGTTTAGAAATAAAAGAAAGAAAAAGAGTGATAGTATCCGTCCTTTGTAC
>JAISRY010000198.1 GCA_031273385.1 Tannerellaceae bacterium
ACGCCTGCGTGTAGACCGGATGAAGCCGGAAGAACGCGCCGTCTATGAATCGCATATTGAAGCCGTACGTTACCAACGGAGCGTCATCCAAACCGGTATGATAGAAGGCCGGATAGAGGGTCGGAAAGAGGGAGAGGCTATCGGACTGGAAAAAGGAGAGAAAATAGGACTGGAAAAAGGAGAAGCTATCGGGCTGGAAAAAGGAGTGGCTATCGGGCTGAAGAAAGCCCTGGCTGAAGTTGCATTGACAGCCGCCCGGAACGGTCTTCCGGAAGACCAGATTCAGGCCATTACCGGTTTGACAAAAGAAGCAATCCAAGAAATACTGAAAGAACAATGATACAATCAATGACGGGTTTCGGCAAGGTTACTGCCGAGCTTCCTTCTAAAAAAGTAACTGTCGAGATAAAAACGCTAAACAGTAAGCAACTGGATATCTCCATGCGCGTTCCCTCTACCTACAAGGAAAAGGAGATGCCGATTAGAAGCCAATTGTTGAAGTCATTGGAGCGCGGAAAGGTGGAATTTTCCATTTATATCGAATATATGGGGAAAGAGATGCCGACGCAAATCAATACGGTGGCGATCGAACACTATTACGGCCAGATCAAAGAGATTGCCGCCAAAATGGATATCCCACTTCCGGGAGACTGGTTTCAGGTATTGCTGCGCATACCGGAAGTGGTGAAAACGGAGGTTCTCGAACCGGACGAAAGCGAATGGAAAGTCGTGCAGAAAGCCATTGACGACGCTGTCGCCCAGCTCCATGATTTCCGTATCCAGGAGGGGGAGATGCTGCAACACCTTTTTATCCAGAAGATTGAGAAGATTACATCGCTGATCGCTGAAATAGAAAAGTATGAGGGGGAACGCATCGAAAAGATCAAAACCCGTATCATGGATAACCTCGAAAAGGTCATTACGACGGATTACGATAAAAACCGGTTCGAACAGGAGATGATTTATTATATCGAAAAACTGGATGTCAATGAGGAAAAGAGCCGGCTGGAGAATCACCTGAAATATTTCATCAACACCATGGAAGAGGGGCAGGGGCAAGGGAAGAAGCTCGGCTTTATCGTACAGGAGATCGGACGCGAAATCAATACGCTCGGTTCGAAAAGCAACCATGCCGAGATGCAACAGGTCGTCGTCAGGATGAAAGATGAATTGGAACAGATCAAGGAACAGGTACTCAATGTGCTGTAAGCGCTTTTCGGGGGAAATGAAAAAGACAGGCATCTTTTCCGGCTCGTTTAACCCGGTGCATATCGGACACCTTGCGTTGGCCAACTGGCTATGCGAATATGAAGAGCTGGACGAGGTATGGTTTCTGGTCACTCCGCAGAATCCGTTGAAAAAAGAGGATGAACTGATGGATGACCAGCTTCGTTACGCGATGGTGAAAGCCGCCATCGGCGATTATCCGAAATTCAAAGCAAGCGATTTCGAGTTCTCATTGCCCAAGCCATCCTATTCGGTCGATACGATGCAGCGGTTGCAGGCGGCATATCCCGCGCGCCGGTTTTGCCTCATCCTGGGGGCGGACAACTGGGCGACCATCAGCCGGTGGAAAAACCATGAAGAGCTCCTCGCCGGATACCCTATACTGATCTATCCCCGCTCCGGGTACGACGTCCATATCCCCGCCCGTTATCCCCATGTGCGGCTGGTCGAAGCGCCCGTCATCGAGGTATCTTCCACGCATATCCGCCAGGCGTTCGACGAGGGGAAAGACCTCCGCTTCTTTTTGCCCGGAAGCGTGATGGAGCTGTTGTACCGAAGATAGAAAAAATGGCAGTACCGCAGGAACATTCCTGCCGTTTTTGCTGTTATATGAGAAAGGGATGTATGCCTATATGACAGCTTTTTATTGTTAAAAGGGAAGCTTGTATCGCACAGTACTGTTAAGCACGGTTAAGGATGAAAGATGCGCCGTTAAAAGTGATAAAAAATCAGGCGCGAAGAGAATAATAGCACATTTTTTGAGTTTATTTTGTCGTACAGAAACTGTTAAATTTAAGTGTTTAATAAAAGAATAATGATTATGAAGAAAGTATGGAAGAATGTGCTCGGGGCCGTATTTGTAGCGGCCATCAGTGCAAGCGCTGCAATTGGAACGAGCATTTATTTGATGAGCAAGCAGACGGATTCGCCCTACGCTGTAGACTCGGGTTATGGGTTTAAGCAACCGGTTCGTTTAACGAACTACAATACGGTAGCTGCCGAGCATATCGACTTTACGACGGCAGCCGAAAGTGCGATACACGCCGTTGTACATATCAAGTCGGTAACCAAAAACAGGGGCGGCGGCGGACAGTATTTCGATCCGTATGAATTTTTCTTCGGCTTTGGCAACCGCGGCTATCAACAGCGGCAGCCGCAGCCCCGGGTAGGGTTCGGTTCGGGTGTCATTATTTCTACCGACGGCTATATCATCACCAACAACCATGTCGTGGACGAAGCGGATGAGATAGAGGTCACCCTGAACGACAGCCGTAACTTCCCGGCCAAGCTGATCGGTTCGGACCCCGTGACCGATATAGCGCTGCTTAAGATAGAGGGGAAAGATTTTGCGACTATCCCGTTCGGCGACTCCGACAAGCTGAAAGTCGGCGAGTGGGTGCTGGCCGTCGGTAATCCGTTCGACCTGCGTTCGACCGTCACGGCCGGTATCGTCAGCGCGGAGAGCCGCAACGTCTTTATGGGCGGCGACAACCGGAGCAAGATCGAATCCTATATCCAGACGGATGCGGCGGTGAATCCGGGAAATAGCGGCGGAGCGCTGGTCAATACCAAGGGGGAACTGGTCGGTATCAATACGCTGATCCTGTCCGAGACGGGGAACTTTGCCGGTTATTCCTTTGCCGTACCGATCAGTATCGCCGGAAAAGTGGTGGCCGACCTGAAACAGTACGGGACGATACAACGGGCGGTACTGGGTGTCCTGATCAAGGATGTACCCCGACTGTCGGAGGAAGAGAAGAAAGATGTCAAAGTGCTGGAGGGCGCGTATGTTTCCGACTTCACCGAGCGTAGTTCGGGCAAGGAGGCCGGCATAGAGAGCGGGGATGTCATCACGAGCGTAAACGACGTGAAAATCAAATCGGCCAACGCCCTGCAGGAGCAGATCAACCGTTTCCGCCCGGGCGATAAGGTGAAGATCACGGTCGACCGTAAGGGCACGGTAAAGACATTTAACGTCGAGCTGCGGAACATGCAGGGGAATACCGACCTGGTGAAGAACCGGAACGATGTAGCCGCACTGCTGGGCGCCGCCTATAAGGAGTTGACGGCAAAACAGAAACAGCAATTGGGTGTCAGTTACGGGATCGAAGTCGTTGCCGTATATAACGGAAAGATAAAAGATGCCGGCATTAGCAAAGGGTTTATCATTATGTTGGCGGACGATCAGAAAATATCGACTCCCGATGACCTGGAGAAGATTGTCGAGCGGATCGTAAAGGGAGGAAAAGAGGAACAGGTCGTCGTTCTGAAAGGGATCAACCCGAACGGACGGACGAAATACTATGCGGTGGATCTGACCGAATAAGATAAAATGTCTTACCAGGCACAGAAGATTGTTAAAGGTTTGTAAATTGGTTGAGTGTGGGGTGCGCTCAACCAATTCATGCAAATAAAAAATCGTATCTTTGCATCCCGTATTCTCAATTAAAAACGTTGGATGAGACAATTAAAAATTACAAAGTCCATTACCAATCGCGAAAGCGCTTCGCTTGACAAGTACCTTCAGGAAATAGGCCGGGAGGATCTGATCACTGTAGAAGAGGAAGTCGAATTGGCACAGGCTATCAAAAAAGGAGACCGTAAGGCGTTAGAGAAACTAACCAGAGCTAATTTGCGTTTCGTTGTATCTGTGGCTAAGCAATATCAGAACCAAGGACTAAGCCTGCCTGACTTAATTAACGAAGGCAACCTTGGATTGATAAAGGCGGCAGAGAAGTTTGACGAAACCAGAGGGTTCAAATTTATCTCGTATGCCGTATGGTGGATTCGCCAATCTATCCTGCAGGCGTTGGCCGAGCAGTCACGAATCGTTCGTTTACCCTTGAACCAGGTGGGTTCGCTGAATAAGATCAGCAAGGCTTTTTCCAAATTTGAACAGGAGAACGAACGCCGGCCCTCTCCCGAAGAGCTGGCGGAAGAATTGGATATTCCGGTAGATAAGATTTCGGATACCCTCAAGGTGTCGGGACGGCATATCTCCGTCGATGCCCCGTTCATTGAGGGCGAAGACAACAGCCTTTTGGATGTGCTTGTCAACGACGACGCCCCCATTGCCGACCGGACGTTAATGAACGAATCATTGGCGAAAGAGATCGACCGGGCGCTTGCCACCCTCACCGAAAGAGAATGTGAGATTATCAAAATGTTTTTCGGTATCGGCGGTCAGGAAATGACGCTGGAAGAGATCGGCGACAAATTCGGCCTCACGAGGGAGCGTGTCCGCCAGATCAAGGAAAAGGCGATCAGAAGATTAAGGCAAGGCACACGTAGCAAACTACTCAAATCGTATTTGGGCTAATCAGATGGAAGAGCTAAAACATGAGTGCGGAGTAGCCATGGTTCGATTGCTGAAACCGCTTGAGTATTATCATCAGAAGTACGGTAGTTGGATGTATGGCCTGAACAAGCTCTATCTATTGATGGAAAAGCAGCACAACCGCGGGCAGGAGGGCGCAGGCCTGGCATGTGTAAAGCTGGAGGCGAACGCCGGGGAAGAATACATGTTCAGGGAACGCGCCACGGGAACCGGCGCCATTACCGAAATCTTCGCCGCCGTCCATGCGCATTACAAAGATATTCCCAGGGAACGGTTATGCGATCCCCATTTCGCCAAGACCAGGCTCCCGTTCGCCGGAGAGCTTTACATGGGGCACCTGCGGTACAGTACGACCGGCAAATCCGGTATGTCCTATATTCATCCTTTCCTGCGTCGCAACAATTGGCGGGCAAAGAACCTCGCCCTGTGCGGCAACTTCAACCTGACGAACGTCCATGAGATTTTCCGGGAAATCACCTCTACCGGCCAGCACCCGCGCCAGTATGCCGACACCTATATTATGCTCGAACAGATGGGGCACCGCCTGGATCGCGAGGTGGAACGGCTTTACCGCGAATGTGAGACGGAGGGGCTGAAAGGGATGGCGATTACGGAGGCTATCGAGGAGCGGGTGGAGCTGTCGAACGTGCTGAAGCGGTGTACGCCGTTGTGGGACGGCGGGTTTGTGATCTGCGGGATGACGGGAAGCGGCGAATCGTTCGGTATGCGGGATCCATGGGGTATCCGTCCGGCCTTTTATTATGCCGACGACGAAGTGATGGTGCTTGCTTCCGAACGTCCGGTGATCCAGACGGCGATGAATGTCAGCGCGGAAGATGTGAAAGAGCTAAACAGGGGGGAGGCGCTATTCGTCAGTAAAAGCGGACGGGTAAAGACCGTGCAGATCATTGAGCCGAAAGAGTTGAAAGCCTGCTCCTTTGAGCGTATATACTTTTCGCGCGGCAGTGATATAGATATTTATAAAGAGAGGAAGCGGTTGGGTGAAAACCTTGTGCATCCTATTTTAAAGGCAGTAGACTACGACTTGAGGCATACTGTCTTTTCTTTTATCCCCAATACGGCGGAGGTCGCCTACTTCGGGCTGCAGGAGGGGTTGAACAATTACCTGAACAGGAAAAAGAAAGAGTGGATCGCCGACCGGTACGAACGGATGAGCGACAGCGAGCTGGAGCAGATCCTTTCCATGCGCGTGCGAACCGAAAAGGTGGCGATCAAGGATATCAAGCTGAGGACGTTCATCGCCGAGGGACATATCCGTAACGACATGGCCGCCCACGTCTATGATATCACCTACGGAACGATAGAAGCGGGCGTAGACAACCTGGTCGTGATAGACGACAGCATTGTGCGCGGAACGACGTTGAAGCAGAGTATCATCAGTATCCTCGACCGCCTGCATCCAAAGAAGATCGTCATCGTCTCTTCATCGCCGCAGGTCAGGTACCCCGATTATTACGGGATAGACATGTCGCGGATGAATGAGTTTATCGCTTTCAAAGCCTCCATCGCCCTGTTGGAAGACCGGGGGGAAACCAATATAATTAAAGAGGTATACAAGAAAGCGAAGCAACAGCAAAACCAACCGGACAACACCATAATCAATTACGTAAAAGAGATATACGCCCCATTTACCGATGAGGAGATATCCACCAAGATGGCCGAGCTACTGACGCCGGCCGGTACGCATGCAAAGGTCGAGATCGTTTACCAGACACTGAAAGGGTTGCAGGCCTCCTGCCCCAATCATCCCGGCGACTGGTACTTTTCGGGAGATTACCCGACGCCGGGGGGAGCGCGTATGGTAAACGAGGCGTTCATCCATTTTATGGAAGAAGAGTACTTGTTTAAGAACGGGGAGCTGATTATGGAAAACTGACAATTGACAATTTAAAGAAAAGATATGCAAACAGACAGAACAGCGACTTTGATCCTCGACGACGGCAGTCTCTTCCATGGCCTTTCTTTTGGGTATGAGAAGCCTGTTGCCGGCGAAGTTGTGTTTAATACCGCCATGACCGGTTATCCGGAAAGTCTGACCGACCCATCGTATGCAGGCCAGTTGATGGTACTGACCTATCCGTTGGTCGGCAACTATGGCGTACCCCCCGAGACATTCGGGGCGGACGGTATTTCCACCTATATGGAGAGCGACCGGATCTATGCCGACGCCATCATCATTAGCGATTACAGTCACGAATACAGCCACTGGAACGCCGCAAAAAGCCTGGGCGACTGGCTGAAAGCGGAAAAGATACCCGGTATATATGGTATAGACACCCGTTCCCTGACAAAGCTGCTTCGCGAAAAGGGGAGTATGAAAGGAAAGATCATCCTGGACGATCCCGACGAGGTGGCGTTCTGCGATCCCAATGCGATCAACCAGGTAGCGCAAGTCTCTACCAAAGAGATCATCACGTATGGCGAGGGCGAAGGGAAAAAGAGGGTGGTTCTCGTGGACTGCGGCGTGAAGCACAACATCATCCGCTGCCTGTTGAAACGAAACGTGACAGTGATACGTGTCCCATGGAACTATGATTTTAACGGTATGGAATATGACGGGATTTTGATCAGCAACGGACCCGGCGACCCCGATACGTGCGACGAAGCCGTACAAAATATCCGTAAAGCGCTGGACGGGGACAAGCCGATTTGCGGCATCTGCATGGGCAACCAGCTGTTGGCCAAAGCCGGAGGGGCATCCATATACAAACTCAAGTACGGCCACCGCAGCCACAACCAGCCGGTACGCATGGCAGGAACGGAGCGGTGTTTTATTACATCGCAAAACCATGGATATGCCGTAGACGGTAACACGCTGGGCGCAGACTGGGAGCCTCTCTTTATCAACATGAACGACGGCACGAACGAGGGCATCAAACATAAGACAAAGCCTTTCTTCTCTTCACAATTCCATCCCGAAGCCAGCAGCGGGCCAACTGATACGGAGTTTCTATTTGACAGATTTGTAGAACTATTGAGCTGACACTCTTAAAGATAATGAAAGAAGATATAAAGAAAGTCCTGGTACTCGGTTCGGGAGCCCTCAAAATAGGGGAGGCCGGCGAGTTTGATTATTCGGGTTCACAGGCGCTGAAAGCTATTAAGGAAGAGGGGATAAAAACGGTACTGATCAATCCGAATATTGCGACGGTACAGACTTCGGAGGGAGTGGCCGACACTGTCTACTTCCTGCCTGTTACTCCCTTTTTTGTCGAAAAAGTCATCGAAAAAGAGCGTCCCGAGGGCATTCTCCTTGCCTTTGGAGGACAGACGGCCTTGAATTGCGGGGTTGCCTTATACCAAAACGGCGTATTGGATAAATATAATGTACGCGTATTGGGGACTCCGGTACAAGCCATCATGGATACCGAAGACCGCGAACTGTTCGTCCGCAAACTGGACGAAATCAATATAAAGACGATTAAAAGCGAAGCCGTAGAGAATATCAGTGACGCCCGCCGCGCCGCCGCCGAACTGGGCTATCCGGTGATTATCCGTGCCGCTTATGCGTTGGGGGGACTGGGTTCGGGCTTTTGCGATAACGAAGAAGAATTGAATACGCTGGCCGAAAAAGCGTTCTCTTTCTCGCCGCAGGTATTGGTAGAGAAAAGCCTGAAAGGGTGGAAAGAGGTGGAGTACGAAGTGGTGCGCGACCGTTTCGACAACTGTATCACCGTCTGTAACATGGAGAACTTCGACCCCCTGGGTATCCATACCGGCGAAAGCATCGTCATCGCCCCATCGCAAACGCTGACAAACGCCGAGTATCATAAACTACGCGAACTGGCGATCCGCATCATCCGCCACATCGGTATCGTCGGCGAATGTAACGTACAATACGCTTTCGACCCGGAGAGTGAGGACTATCGCGTGATCGAAGTGAACGCCCGCCTGAGCCGTTCATCCGCCTTAGCCTCCAAAGCGACCGGCTACCCCCTGGCTTTTGTCGCGGCAAAACTGGGATTGGGTTACGGCCTCTTCGATTTGAAGAACTCGGTAACGAAAACGACAAGCGCTTTCTTTGAACCGGCGCTGGACTATGTCGTCTGCAAAATCCCCCGCTGGGACTTGGGTAAGTTCCATGGCGTAGCCCGCGAAATCGGTTCGAGCATGAAATCGGTCGGGGAGGTGATGGCCATCGGGCGAACCTTTGAAGAGGCCATCCAAAAAGGGCTTCGCATGATAGGGCAGGGGATGCACGGTTTTGTGGAAAACAAAGAACTGGTGATCCAGGATATAGACAAAGCCCTCAACGAACCGACCGACCGCCGCATATTTGTCATCAGCAAAGCATTCCGCGCCGGTTACACCATTGACCAGATCTATGCCCTGACAAAGATAGACAAATGGTTTCTGCAAAAACTGCACAACATTATTGTGACGACCGAAAAGCTGGAGAGTTACCGCGCGATTGCCGATATCCCCGACGCACTCTTCCGCAAAGCCAAAGCCGAAGGGTTCTCCGATTTCCAGATCGCACGCGCCATCTTTAAATCGGATACCAAAGATATCGAAAAGGCCAGCCTGTCGGTACGGCAGGAGAGAAAACGGCGCGGCATCTATCCGGTCGTCAAGCAAATTGATACGTTGGCCGCCGAATACCCCGCACAGACCAACTACCTCTACCTCACCTACAGCGGCACAGAGCACGACGTCCATTACCTGGGAGACAAACGGTCGATCGTCGTCCTCGGTTCGGGCGCTTACCGTATCGGCAGTTCGGTCGAGTTCGACTGGTGCGGCGTGCAAGCGCTCAATACCATCCGTAAAGAGGGGTGGCGTTAGGTGATGATCAACTATAACCCCGAAACCGTATCGACGGACTACGATATGTGCGACAGGCTCTATTTCGACGAGCTGACTTTCGAGCGGGTCATGGATATCCTGGAGCTGGAAAATCCGCACGGCGTAATCGTCTCTACCGGTGGACAAATACCGAACAACCTGGCCATGCGGCTCGATGAACAGGCTGTCCATATTCTCGGCACCTCGGCCAAGAGTATCGACAATGCGGAAGACCGTCACAAGTTTTCCGCCATGCTGGATCGTATCGGGGTAGACCAACCGCGCTGGCAGGAGTTGAGCAGCCTGAAAGAGATCGACCGGTTTGTCGAAGAGGTCGGTTTCCCCGTATTGGTGCGTCCGAGCTATGTGCTGAGCGGGGCGGCGATGAATGTCTGCTCCAACCAGGAAGAGCTCGAACGTTTCCTGAAGCTGGCGGCCAACGTAAGTAAGAAACACCCCGTGGTGGTGAGCCAGTTTATCGAACACGCCAAAGAGGTGGAGCTGGATGCCGTCGCCGACAAAGGCGAAATCATTATGTACGCCATCAGCGAACATATCGAATTTGCAGGCGTACACAGTGGGGACGCCACGATACAATTCCCCGCCCAAAAGCTCTATGTCGAAACCATGCGCCGCATAAAACGGGTCAGCAGGCAGATCGCAAAAGAGTTGAATATCTCCGGCCCGTTCAATATACAATACCTGGCAAAAGGCAACGAGATCAAGGTGATCGAGTGCAACCTCCGCGCTTCCCGCAGTTTTCCTTTCGTGAGCAAGGTGTTAAAGATCAACTTTATCGAACTGGCTACGCATGTGATGCTGGGGCTACCGGTACAAAAGCCGGCGAAAAATGAATTTGACCTGGATTATGTAGGTATTAAAGCCTCCCAGTTCTCATTCAGCCGTTTGCAGAAAGCCGACCCGGTGCTGGGTGTGGATATGGCCTCCACCGGGGAGGTGGGCTGCATTGCCGACGATACCTCCGAAGCCATACTGAAGAGCATGTTGTCGGTGGGCTACCGCATACCGGAAAAGAACATCCTGCTTTCCACCGGCACCGCCAAACAAAAGGTCGATATGCTGGATGCCGCCCGCCTCCTGTACACAAAAGGGTATAACCTTTTTGCAACAGGCGGGACGTATCATTTCCTGAAAGAGAACGGCATCGAAAGCACGCATGTCTACTGGCCAAGCGAAAGCGAACAGCCGCAAGCGCTCACCATGCTGCATGAAAAGAAGATTGACATGGTGGTCAATATCCCGCGCGACCTGTCGGCAGGCGAACTGGACAACGGCTATAAAATCCGTCGCGCCGCCATCGACCTGAACATACCGCTGATCACCAACGCCCGCCTGGCGGATGCTTTTATCACAGCTTTCTGTACCCACAGCATGGACGATCTACTGATAAAACATTGGAAAGAATATAAATGAGAAAATGTCTGTATATGTGTAAAAACCGGTAAGAAAATAATAAAAATCCTCTATATTCGTTATATATAGAGGGTTTATTTCTTTATTCCACAAGGATTTACTATCTTTGATCCGAAATTAAACTTAAACAATGAACACAATGAGAATGATTGCCCAACGGCTGGGGGATATCCTTTCGCCGTTGAGTGACAGTACCGCCGACAAATTAGCCTCTATCTTAATCCGTACCGTACTGAAAAAAAACGACATCTTCCTGAAAGGGAAAGAGGTGAGCGACCAAATCTGCTATGTGGAAAGCGGTCTGATACGCCAGTTTTATTGTACGGACGATAGAGATGTGACCGAACACTTTGCCTGCGAAAATGACTTCCTTTTCTGCACCGGGCGTTTCCTCTGTCAGAAAGTGGATGACCGGGCAATAGAGGCTTTAGAACCGACGGTATTGTATGGAATCCCTTATGAACCGCTGATGGAACTGATCAAAGAGTGTCCGGACGCAGGTGTCATGTATCAGAAATTTCTGGAACGGGCTTTGCTCAGCATCCAAGGTAAAATCAATTCTTTTCGTTTTGAAACATCTCAGGAGCGTTACCAGAATTTGTTGAATGAGAGGCCGGAGATTATCAAACGTGTGCCGCTGGTGCATATCGCTTCCTACCTCCTCATGTCGCCCGAAACGCTGAGCCGCGTACGATCCCGGCTCCTTGTTGTCAGGCAATAATACCCGAAAAAGCAACGATTGGTCATTTCTTGATTTAGGTCAAGTAGTATTTGATGAATAAACACGATCTTTGCTACCGAATAAAGGTGTAAGACTTTTTTATGATTAGTTAAGCGATAACTAAAACCGACTATGGTTATATACACAGATGGATTAGGTTAGTTTTTGATTCTCAGGAAGAGGCTGTCCCGAAACGGACAGTCTCTTTTGTTTTCCCCCAACCGGTTCAGCCGGTGGTATTTACCCGGGTAGTTTACCGGCCAGTTCCCGTATCAGGGCATCGGCATCCGTCACAATCTCCCCCTTTTCGTTGAATACGCCAATCAGGTATTGCCCTTTCCAAAGCATGGGAATATCTCCGTTGTAGCGGTCTTTGACCAGCAGTTCGCCCTCGCTGTATTCAAGCGGTTGGCCGGTGAACGTGAAATACTGATCCAGCACGCTTTTTGCCCCCTCCTTTGTTTTTGCATCGACAACGAACAACTGAAACTCCTGTCCGGAGCGTTCATACTTTGCCACATATACGGACCGGAGAAATTCGTGCCCGATATAGTTGGATGTGATGTAGGTGGTGGAGTAGGGGGCTTGCCCCTTTTCGGGGAACAATCCGGCGACGGGCGGATAGCCGGCGTCAGGGTCAATCCCGGCGGCCAACCCCTTAGCGATCGCCTGCAAGGTTTGTTCCACATCGGCGTCGCTATTGCTCCACATTTTCACATAGATACAGCCGGCAAAGAAGTAGAGGTTCTTTTCGTCGCCTTGCGCTTCGCCGCCAATGGGCAACTGCTTGAGCGACGAACGTTCGGAGGCGTACATGCCGAAAGCGTCTTCCGGCGTTGCGTGCCGGTAGGCCTGAATCGTGATATAATCCTCTCCACGCCTGTACTCCAGCGAAGTCATCTCTCGGAAATTGTTCTCGATGAACAAAGGAGCCGCTCCATTTATCCGGTCGAACAGGTTGTCGGGATTAAATATTTCCACAGCCTCCTCGATCGTCCAGCCTTGTACGCCGGGCAACCATGACTTTAGTTGCTCCGGCGTTTGCGCCGTCAGCCATTGCGTCGCGAACAGAAAGAGTAGAACGGCTCTTTTCCGTAAACAGGTGAAAAGCATCATCTCCTTTTTTAGGTTAAAAACTCGTTGGGAATAGCCATGACCGGTTTTATGGCGGCAATCTTCGTTGCCACATCAAACCCGGAAGTACATTTTACCTTACAGCTGCCACCGCAACCCTTGCATGCATCGGGGGAAAGGTTGGCTTCCAGGAGCGTCTCTTTCGACAGTTGTGAATATTTGTAACCGTAGGCATACATATAGGCACGCATGATATCGGGGATCGGCAGTTGTTCGACACACTGCTCGCGGCACTGTCCGCATTGTTGGCAGTAGAGCATATCCTGGTGGCAAAGCGCAGCCAGGTATTCCTTTTCGCCGGTGGTCAGTTCGGGGTTCTTCGCCGCAGCCAGGCACTCTTCGAGTTCGTCGTAATTGGTAAAGCCGGGAATAGCCGTTGTGATATGTTCGTTTTTCCATGCCCACTTCAGGCAGGCTTTCGCATCAATTTTCTTCTTACCGCCGGCATCTTCCGTCCCACCCGTCATCGTCTTCATGGCCACAAAACCGATACCCGCCTTTACGCCGCGGGCGATCGCTTCGTCCGTCTCCTTGAGATTTCCCAACTTGAAATTATAGCTGACGAGGATGACCTCATAAATACCGGCTTCGACGGCAGCGTCAATCAATTCAGGCTTATGCGCATGGGTAGAAAAACCGATATGGCGGATCTTGCCGTCCGCTTTAAACTTTTTCAACAGTTCAACGACCCTTTCGTCGGTAATCTCTTTCGCATTGCCAAGCGCGTGGGTGAAAAAGATATCCACATAGTCCATTTGAAGACGTTTCAGGCTGAGGTCAAGCAGTCCGGTATATGTCTGTTCAAAGGTATCTTTCAGCGGATAATCGAATTTCCCTTTTGTGGCGATAATAAAGCTATCGCGCGGTTTATCCTTGAAAAAGGCGCCGACCATCTCTTCATTTCTTCCGTTCTGGTATCCATGCGCCGTATCAAAATAGATCAACCCCGAATTGTAAGCCGCCCTTACTATATTCGGGTTATCAGCCCGCATCACGCCCATACTCAATATGGGAAGTTGTATGCCGGTTTTACCTAAAGTCCTGACAGGAAATGCATTTGTCTTGCCGACAGGGTCAGCCGCTTTCCGCGTCGAAGCCGTAGCGCCGGGGATAATCAACGCGCCCGCTCCCGCTGTAACAGAAAATCGTAGAAAATCTCTCCGATTGACATTCTTGTTCTCCATAAATTAAATCAATTAAGCGATTAATACTCTATAATAAGTAACCCAAACCTATATATTGGTTTATACAATTGGTCTAACACTATTCGTCTATACATTGAATCAAACAAATGTACAACTAATTTTCAAAACAAAGCAAAATAACCCGAATAAACAAGGCAAAAATAGCTCCCGTCCCATTTCAAATAGGTCTAAACCTATTTCAAATGGGACGGGAGCTATTTTTTTTCGGACGGGAGCTATTTTTACTCCCACCAAAGCTT
>JAISRY010000009.1 GCA_031273385.1 Tannerellaceae bacterium
GTGGAGACACCTCCGATCGACCCGTCCGCCCTTGCGATCGGAGGTGTCTCCACTCGCTGCGCTCGGTCGACATGACGTTCTTGCTTGCGCTCGGTCCCCCCCCTAACGGGATTGCTATCGCCGTCATTTCCCTTTTTGATAAACCTGGTTTATTGGGTACTCGCAATGACGGGAGCTTCTTGTTCATTCTCTTGAAATATATCCGTCCACGCCTTGGTACAAATTTTATACTTTTTGGTACAAAATAGAACGAATGGCGCAAAAATCGACCCCCAATAAAGTTTTCCTTTTTTTGCCTTCACCCCTTCACCTTTCTTGTAACATGCTGACTGATACCAGTATGTGGTGAAGGGAGGGTGAAGGGAGGTGAAGGAAGAGTGAAACGGCGCAGCGGGGAGGTCAGTCCGCCTTATTGTTAAAATATTCGAACAACTGATGCCCGCACCGGCAAGAACGAATAGCAATAGATCATCGACTGATTTATACAATAAGAGCAAACTGCTCCCCCCCTGCACCCCGTTTCACTCTTCCTTCACCTCCCTTCACCCTCCCTTCACCACATACTGGTATCAGTCAGCGTGTTACAAGAAAGGTGAAGGGGTGAAGGCAAAAAAAGGGAAACTTTATTTGGGGGGATTTTTGCCCTGTTTTGTGGTTTCTCCTTAAAATTCTTAAGCTTCTTAAGCTTTTTAAGCCGTTTCAATTTTTGGGAGAATGAAAAAGAAGCAGCCGTCAACCGCCTCTCTCAGCCGGACGGGAGCTATTTTCAACGGGACGGGAGCCGTTCAGAATGGGACGGGAGCTATTTTTATTCGGACGGGAGCTATTTCCGGTTTTACACAATTGTGTAGGCCGGGCTACATAACTGTGTAGCCCGCACTACACAATTGTCTATGTATGACTACACAACTATGTACGTCCGGCTACACTATTGTGTATGTGCGGAGAATGCTTCAGCCGCTATTCACTATTCGTTATTCACTATTCACTGCTGTTCCAGGTTCTTGGAGAGGGTGCCGTAGATGGATGCTTGTACGCCGATGCTGAATGCGACAAAGATAATCGTCAGGGCAAGGAGGAAGAGGACATAGAGGAATATGACACGGCTAAATACAAAGGCGAAAATGGTGATCGCCAACAGGTATAGGGCGCCTAACATGAGCATAACCAGGAAGATCGTCCATTTGTTGCCATACGTCAGTTTATTGCTTACGCTGATGGCCTCCGTCGGGTTCAGCCCTTTGTCGAGCAATAAAAGAATGGCCAGCGACCAGGCTATCGAAATCGTAATGCCGGGGATAAGCAAGAAAAACAATCCAAGAGAAGAGCCTATCACTACCAATCCGGCGGTCAGGAAATATTCGCCGATGTAGCGGTAATATTTTTTGTCGAAGATACTAAAGGGGGAGAATACCGTTCCCCGGCTCAGTTGCAGGGGCAAGGTGGAGATCGCAATCGTAGTCCCCACGTTTACGTAAGGAATCCATATCGTCAGCAGCCATAACACAAGCGCTCCTAAGAGGGAGGGTATGTTTTTCATACCGTACTCGAAACCATCGGTTAGAACGCGGGAAAAATCGAGGGTTGTTCCGTTTTTTACTTCCATGATGTTGATTTATTTTAGATTAGCTTATGTAAAGGTGCACCCTTTTTAGCACAAGGCAAAAAGCGCAGTCGTAATTATTGTTAAGAACAACGAAATTCATAATTATGGCTTATATTTGCACTGGATAAAAACGGAATAAAATCGTAAGAGAACGTTGATGATATGCTGAGACAACAGTTACAACAAAAGTTGCAACAAAAGCTTTCTCCTCAACAGATTCAATTGATCAGGCTACTGGAGCTTCCGGCCATTGAACTGGAGGAACGGATCAAGCATGAGCTGGAGGAAAATCCCGCTTTGGAAGAGGGGAGGGAGCTGACGGATGAGTTTGAACAGGGCGACGAAGAAAGCGCAGAGAATGAGGCCGCCGGAAATGAAACGGAGGCCGACCTGTCGCTGGGCGATTACCTGACGGAAGACGATATCCCCGATTATAAACTGCGGGAAATACATGAACGGGTGGAGCGGAAAGAGGATATTCCCTTTTCGGTCGGCCAGTCGCTGAACGAGTACCTGTTGCAGCAACTGGGGTTGCGCGATTTGCCGGAGAAAGAGATGATGATCGCCCAATACATCATCGGCAATATGGACGACGACGGGTATCTGCGGCGCGACTTCTCATCCATCGCCGACGACCTGGCCTTTCAGGTGGGGCAGGATGTCAAGGAGGAGGAGATAGCCGCCATGCTCCACGTCGTGCAGGACTTCGACCCTCCCGGCATTTGCGCCCGCAACCTGCAGGAGTGCCTGCTTTTGCAGTTGGAGAAAAAGGAGAAGACCGAAGTCGTCGAGCTGGCGATCCGTATCCTGAGCCAGTACTTCGGCGAGTTTACCCGTAAGCATTACGACAAGATACAGCGGGCGTTCGACCTGGATGAAGAGGCGTTGAAAAATGTCGTCCAGGAAATAACGACGCTGAACCCGAAGCCCGGCAACGGCTGGGACAGCTCCATCGAAACGGCCATGAGCCAGGTGACGCCCGACTTTATCGTCGAGGCCTATAACGGGGAGCTGTTCCTGAGTATGAACAACCGCGGCGTGCCGGATCTGCGTATCAACCACGAGTACTCCGACATGCTCCGCAACTACTCCTCGAATAAGGCCAACCAGACGCCGGAAATACGCGACGCCGTCCTGTTCGTAAAGCAGAAGCTGGATTCGGCGCAATGGTTTATCAATGCCATCAAGCAGCGGCAAGAGACGTTGCAGCGGACGATGGAGGCGATCATCGCGCTACAGCGGGAATTTTTCCTTACCGGCGACGAGTCGACCCTGAGGCCTATGATACTGAAAGATGTCTCTGAGCCTGCCGGATATGACATATCGACCATCTCCCGCGTGAGCAACAGTAAATATGTACAGACCAACTTCGGCATCTATCCCCTGAAATATTTCTTTTCCGAATCCATGTATATGGATAGCGGCGAAGAGGTGTCGACGCGCGAGATAAAGAAGATCATGAAAGATTATATTCAGGGCGAAGACAAGCGCAAACCGCTCACCGACGAAGAGTTGGCCGGTATCCTGAAAGAGAAGGGCTACCTGATCGCCCGCCGTACGGTGGCCAAATACCGCGAGCAGCTGGATATTCCGGTTGCCCGCCTCAGAAAAGAACTATAAATAAGGACACGATATGAAACTGTTCGCTATTATCACCTCCGTCGTTTTTCATCCGTTGCTGATGGTCACGTATGGTATGTTGCTGATGTTGAATCTGACCTACCTCTCGATCTATCCCGTGCCGCTCAAGTTATACCTGGCCGGCGGGGCGTTCCTGACTACGGCGTTCATCCCCGCCCTGCTCGTCTTGCTGATGATCCGGAGCGGGCGGGTGGCGGATGCGGAGCTGACCGGGCGGCAGGAAAGGGCGATCCCCTACCTGATCGTGATCATGTCCCAACTCATTTGCCTCTTTTACCTCTATAAGATGCATGTGCCTTTCTGGTTGCTTTCCCTGTTTGCGGGGGGCTGCGCGGCGTTGCTCGTCGCTTTGTGCATCAACTTCTACTGGAAGATCAGCGCACATGCGATCGGTATCGGCGGGTTGCTGGGCGCGCTGATGGGTGTGTCGCGTATCCAGATGATCAATCCTTACGGGATGTTTATCCTTGTTCTTTTGGCCGTCGGGCTGGTCTGTACCGCCCGCGTCTTACTAAAAAAACATACACTTATGCAGGTGTATGCAGGTTTTGGTTTGGGATTTATATGTACCTTTGGAGCCTCGATTGTGAGTTTTATCTATTTATTCATTTAATAAAAACACTAAACGTATGAATTTTCCTGCTGATTTAAAGTACACTAAAGACCACGAATGGATTCGTGTAGATGGGAATGAAGCTCTTGTCGGTATCACCGATTATGCACAGGGCGAACTGGGAGAAATAGTTTATGTCGATATCTCAACGGAGGGGGAAACGCTGGGCAAAGAGGAGGTCTTCGGCTCGATCGAAGCGGTAAAAACCGTCTCCGACCTGTTCATGCCCGTTTCGGGTGAAATATTGGAGGTGAATACCGCACTGGAAGATATGCCCGAACTGGTCAACGAAGAGGCCTACGGAAAGGGGTGGCTGATCAGGATCGCCGTTTCCAACCCCGCCGAGCTGGAAGAGTTGTTGTCGGCTTCGGCCTACCGGGAATTAATAGGAAAATAAGCCGGTAAGCCATGTCACCAATCGTCAGTATCATTATGGGCAGCATGTCAGACCTGCCCGTCATGGAAAAAACAGCCGCTTTCCTGGATGAGATGGAAGTCCCTTTCGAGATGCACGCCCTCTCCGCCCACCGTACGCCGGAAGAGGTCGAAGCCTTTGCGAAAGGGGCGAAAGGGCGGGGGATCAAAGTCATTATCGCCGCCGCAGGTATGGCGGCGCATTTGTGCGGCGTCATCGCTGCAATGACGACGGTTCCCGTCATCGGCGTACCCATTCGTTCCACCCTTGACGGGATGGACGCCCTGTTGGCCATCGTACAGATGCCGCCGGGCGTCCCCGTGGCAACGGTGGGTATCAACGGGTCGCTCAATGCCGGCATACTGGCCGTACAGATCCTGTCCACCGGCGATGAAACGCTCCAGCATAAACTAAGCGCCTATAAGGAGGGCCTCAAAAAGAAGATCGTAGAGGCCAACGCCGGACTGGCTGAAGTGTCATTCAAATACAAAACAAACTGAACCGGCATTGGGTAAACGGCCAATGACCTCTCTCTATGGACTATTTTAATTATACCCCCCGCACATCGTCCGTCGTCCGGATAGGAAAGACACCTTTGGGAGGCGGCAACCCTGTACGTATCCAGTCGATGGCCAACGTCTCGACCATGGATACGGGGGCGGCCGTACAACAGGCTATCCGGATGATCGACGCGGGAGCGGAATATATCCGTTTCACCGCCCAGGGGGAACGCGAAGCGCGAAACCTGGGCGTTATCCGTAAAGCGCTTCACGAACGCGGCTACGACACCCCATTGATCGCCGATATCCATTTCAACCCGAAAGCGGCGGACGCCGCAGCGGAAGAGGTAGAGAAAGTACGCATCAACCCGGGGAACTATGCCGACGGGTTACAGAAAATACGCGACCGCTTCCTCCCTTTCCTCGCCATTTGCAGGGAGCGGGGGACGGCTGTCCGTATCGGGGTGAACCACGGGTCGCTGTCCGAACGGATCATGAACCGCTACGGCGATACGCCGGAGGGGATGGTGGCCTCCTGTATGGAGTTTCTCAGGATATGCAAAGAGGTGGATTTCACGAATGTGGTCGTCTCGATGAAAGCCTCCAATACGGTGGTTATGGTGAAAGCCGTCCGCCTGCTGGTGGAAACCATGTCCGCCGAGGGGATGGATTATCCGCTGCATCTTGGCGTTACCGAAGCGGGAGACGGTGAAGACGGGCGTATAAAAAGCGCCGTGGGTATCGGTTCTCTGTTGATCGACGGGATAGGCGATACCATCCGCGTATCGTTGAGCGAAGAGCCGGAAGCCGAGATACCGGTCGCCCGTAAACTGGCCGCCTATACAGGAGAGCGTAAAGGGCATCCGCCGCTGACGGCATCGCCGGCTCCGGCATACCGTCCTTTGGCTGTCGAGCGGCGGATGAGCCGTATCACGGAGGGGATTGGGGGAGGCCTGCCGCCTATCGTTATCTCCGTCCGCAGCAATGGCGACTTTACCTTTGACCATTCCTTTCCCCCCGACTATATCTATATAGGAAAGGAAGACCCCGACAACCTGCCCGATACCCTCCGGCTAATTACCGATGCCTCTTCATGGAAACCGCGCCCGAACGTTTTCCCCTGCTTCTCCCCCTCCGAGGCGGACAACGTGGAGGAATGTAGCGCTCCCCTCAAGTTTATCCGCCTTGGCCTGACGGAGCTGGACGATCGTATGACCGGCCTGCTTTCGCGCGACAAAACACTTGTCGTCATCCTCGACGCCGGCGGGGAGAGGAACGCTGTCGGCATTATGCGGGCGGCTATCCACCGCCTGATGACGGCGGGATGCGACGCCGGGGTGATCCTTTACCGAGAGTACGACGAGACGGACGCCGAATCCCTACAGCTGAAAGCGGCAGTCGATTTCGGCACGCTATTCCTCGATGGCTTCGGGGATGGCATCATGTTGCACAATAAAGGAGGGGAAGCGACGGTGTCGGACAAGTGTATGTTCGGCATTTTACAGGCGGTACGCCTGCGTATCAGCAAGACCGAATACATCTCCTGCCCCGGCTGTGGACGGACATTATACAACCTGCAGCAGACGATCGCCCGCGTAAAAGAGGCGACCTCCCACCTGACGGGATTAAAGATCGGCATTATGGGATGCATCGTCAACGGCCCCGGCGAAATGGCCGACGCCGACTACGGCTACGTAGGCTCAGGAGCCGGAAAGATCAACCTCTACAAAGGAAAGCGCTGCATCCTGAAAAACATCCCCGAAGAGGAAGCCGTCGAGCGCTTAGTCCTCCTCATCAAAGAACACGGCGACTGGAAAGAGGCTTAGGGCTTTTAAGAATCTTAAGAATCTTAAGATCCTTAAGATTCTTAAATGACTTAAGCCTCTTAAAGAGCCAAGACGATAGTCCCACTCACTTAGGGCTTATTCTTCTCATAAGACGGTTTTGCCAGCCAGAGATAGGTGAAGAGCGCCAGCAGGCAGCAGCCTGCGCCGGTCAGGTATGCCGCCGCAAGGGAGATGGAGGATGAGATATATCCGGCAGACAACATCCCGATACCCACCCCCAGGTCAAAGGAGGTCAAATAGGTTGACGTAGCCGTACCGCGCATATTATGCGGCGCAACGTTGACGAAGAGATACTGGAAAGCCGGTATGCTGATCCCGAAACTGATCCCGATAACCAACGCCGAAACAAAGAACACCGTCTCGTTATGGAACGTGGAGAAAATGACGAACGCACAGCTCAGGGAGATCAGCGAAACGATGGAAACGAGATGCACCTTGCCCCTATCGATCAGCTTTCCGCTTATCAGGCGGGCAATACCTACCCCTATCGCCATAAAGATAAAGAAATAGCCGGGATTGGCGATGTCAATCTCTTTCCCGTACAGCACCACAAAGGAGACGATCATCCCATACGGAACCGCGCTCAGCAAATAGGAGGGGACAAAGGGCAACGCCTTTATCAACACGAAGCGGTCTAGCGAAAGGGGAGGGCGCACCGCCTTTTCCCGCCTGGGATAACGGATCAACAGGACAGAGCCCACGCCAATAAAGGCAATCACCATCGCAACGATCACCAGCGCAGGAAAGCCCCTCATGTCATAGAGCGATACGGCAGCCAATGGCGCCAGCGACATCGAGAGGTTCAGCATCAGCCCATAGAAGCCCATCCCCTCCCCACGCCTTTTCGACGGGATAACATCAATCGCGATCGTATTCCCCGATACGGACGTCAGCCCCATAAAGCCGCCCTGCACGAAGCGGACGGCCATGACCGCCATGACGGTCATCGCGAAGAGATACCCCAGAAACAGCGTCGAGAACATCAGGAAAGCAAACAGGTACAACGGCTTGCGGGAGATGCTGTCCACCAGATACCCCGAAAAGGGGCGTATGCACAACAACCCGATCGTATAGCTGGACAAGGCCAATCCCACGCGGGAAACGTCGATACCCAGCTCCTCCACAAGATAAACCGGCATCGTCGGCATCAACATGTAAAAGGCAAAACTCATCAGGAAATAAGAGATGCAACATTGAATGAAATTACGATTCCAAAGTTGAGGTTTCATGTCGTTCATATTCATATATATTTTTCGCTTAGCTCGATCCAGCGCATGGTTTTCGTATCGATCTCCCCGATCAATACGGCTATGCGCTTCGAGTGGATTATTAATTCATCGTTACTTAACAGGCCGCTGCTCATGGCTGCTTCCAGCGCCGCCTTTTCGGCCTCCAGGGCGGGCACCTCCATTTCCAGCGCTTCATATTCTTTCTGCTCCCGGAACGAAAGCTTCTTCTTCTCTTCGTTTTGCCGCTTCACCTTTCCGGAGGGAGCGTCCGTTTTCTCCTGTCGCAAGGCTTCCGCCTCTTTCTCCAACATATCCTGTACCTCTTTCCATTCGCGATACTGGGAATAGTTGCCCGGAAAGTCTTTGATGTCCGCATTTCCGCGGAACACCAACAGATGATCGACCACCTTGTCCATAAAATAGCGGTCGTGGGAAACGACGATCACACATCCGCTGAACGTGCGGAGATACTCCTCCAGGACATGCAGCGTGACGATATCCAGGTCGTTGGTCGGCTCGTCCAGCACCAGGAAGTTGGGGTTACGCATCAGCACGGTACAGAGGTAAAGGCGCCGCTTCTCGCCGCCGCTTAGCTTAAAGACGTAGTGTTGCTGTTTGTCGGGAGTAAACAGGAAATAGTTCAGGAACTGCGATACGCCCATCCTTTTCCCCTCTCCCACGTCGACATATTCGGCAATCCCCTGTGCGACATCAATCACTTTCATCTGTTCGTCGAACTGCAAACCATCCTGGCTGTAATAGCCGAACCTGACGGTCTCCCCGATATCGAAACACCCGCTGTCCGGCATCAGTTCGCCGACCAGCATACGGATAAAAGTCGTCTTTCCCGTCCCGTTATTCCCCACGATCCCCATCTTTTCATAACGGGTGAACGTATAATTGAAATCCTCCACAATCCTGATATCGCCGAAACGTTTACCGACCCCTTTCGCTTCAAATATCTTGGAGCCGATGTAGGCCGATTGGATACCCAGGTTCACACGCCCGGCATCGCGTTGCCGCTTCGCCTTTTTCTCCAATTCATAAAAGGCGTCGATCCGCGACTTCGCTTTCGTCGCCCTTGCCTGCGGTTGGCGGCGCATCCAGTCCAGCTCTTTGCGCAGCAGGTTGTTCGCCCGCTCCACCTCCGCCGTTTGCGCCTCTACCCGCTCTTGCCGTTTTTCCAGGTAATAGCTGTAATTGCCTTTGTACTGGTAGAGGCGCTGCCGGTCTATTTCCATAATCCCGTTGCAGACGCGGTCGAGGAAGTAACGGTCGTGCGTCACCATCAGGATACTGACGTTCTGCCGGCTCAGGTAGTTTTCCAGCCATTCGGTCATTTCGAGATCCAGGTGATTGGTCGGCTCGTCAAGGATAATCAGCTCCGGAGCGGTCATCAGGACATGGGCTAAGGCTACCCGCTTCAACTGTCCGCCGGAAAGTTCCGCTATCTTCTGATCGAAGTCCATGAGCTTAAGTTGCGAAAGCATCTGTTTGGCTTTCTGCTCCTCATCCCATGGCATCATACCATCCGTGCGGGACGGGAGGCCGTTCAGGCAGGCCTGCAATACGGTCAGCTCACCGTCGTACGCCGGCGACTGCTCCAGGTAGCCCAACCGCAAGTCGTTCCGAAAAACGACCGACCCACTGTCATACGCCTCTTTCCCTGCCAGTATATTGAGCAGCGTCGTCTTCCCCGAACCGTTTTTTGCGATAAGCCCGATCTTTTGCCCCTGGGCAATCCCGAAAGCCACCTCCTCAAAGAGCAACAAATCCCCCCAGCTTTTGGCCAATCCCTCAACCTGTAAATAGTTTACCATACCCAATCTCTTTTCTTACACACCTGCAAAGGTACGCTTTCTGGTTGGAATTACCATACATCAGGTTCCGACAAGCTCAGCCACCGCGCAAGAGGATGCATCCTTTTCCGCAAGAGTATGCATACTTTCCCGGAAAAGTATGCATACTTTTTGGGAAGAGGATGCATACTCTTCGAAATAAAATAGCGGCAATTTGGAATACATCTATTTTTTTGTATATTTGCGATAAGAGAGATGGGCTGAAAAAGGGTGTTATAAAAATTGAATGTTATGGAAAATCGTTTCTTGGGGTTAATCGAAAATAGTATAAGGGAGCATTGGGAGTTGCCGGCGTTTACGGATTATAAGGGGGAGACGCTTTTTTATAAAGACGTTGCCCGCCGGATTGAGCTGTTGCATATTGTGCTGGAACATGCCGGGATTAAAAAGGGTGACAAGATCGCACTTGTCGGGCGCAACTCGTCCCATTGGGCGGTCAGCTTTTTCGGCGTTTTATCGTATGGCGCGGTCGTCGTCCCGATCCTGCACGACTTTAAGCCGGACACGATCCATCATATCGTCAACCATTCCGAGGCGAAAGCGGTCTTGGCGGGAGGGAGCAACTGGGAAAGCATGGACGACAGCCGGATGCCCAACGTCGAGCTGTTCGTGCTGATCGACGATTTCTCCATCATCCGCGCGGCCAGGGAAGAGGCCTATGCGGTGAGGGAAAACATAGAGGCCTATTTCGATGCGAAGTTCCCCCACCCCTTTTCCCCGCAGGATATCTCCTACCACAGGGAGGAGCCGGAAGAGCTGGCGATATTGAATTACACCTCCGGGACGACGAGTTTCTCGAAAGGGGTGATGCTGCCCTACCGCAGTTTGTGGAGCAATACGAAGATCGCCTATAATGCGTTGCCCTTTATCTATCCGGGCGACCATTTCGTCTGTATGCTTCCCATGGCGCACATGTACGGCCTGGCCTTTGAGATCCTCAACGGGGTGAACAAGGGGTGCCATATCCATTTCCTGACGCGCACGCCCAGTCCGCAGATGATTATCGACGCCTTTGCCACCATCAAGCCGAGGCTGATCCTGGCCGTTCCCCTGATCATTGAAAAGATCGTCAAGAATAAAATCTTCCCCATCCTGGAGAAGCCGCCGTTGAAGCTGCTGTTGAAGATTCCGTTGATCAACCGGCTGATCCTCGGCGTGGTGGCCGGCAAGCTGAACCAGGCGTTTGGCGGGAACTTTTTCGAGATCGTCATCGGCGGCGCGGCATTGAACAAGGAGGTGGAGCTATTCCTCAGGTCGATCCGTTTCCACTATACCGTCGGGTATGGATTGACGGAGTGCGGCCCCCTGGTCGCTTACGAACAGTGGGATACCTTTAAAAAAGGTTCCGTCGGGAGGATCGTCGACCGTATGGAGGTCTATATCGAGCCGTCCGGCAGGCAGAACGACGTAGGGGAAATCTTTGTGCGCGGGATGAATAATATGCTGGGCTATTACAAGAATCCGGAAGCGACGGAGGCGGTGATGGCGGCGGACGGCTGGATGCGTACCGGCGACCTGGGGACGTTGGACGCGGATGGCTTTCTGTATATACGCGGACGCAGCAAGACGATGATACTCAGTTCGAACGGACAAAACATCTACCCCGAAGAGATCGAAGACCTGTTGAATAACCGTCCGTATGTATCCGAATCGTTGATCATTTCGCAGGGTGGGAAATTGGCCGCGCTCATTTACCCGGACTGGGAGCAGGCGGAAAAGAGCGGGATAGGAGACGCCACCATGGAGAAGCTGATGCAGGATCATGTCGACTGGTTAAACGCAGGGCTGCCTGTTTTCAGTAAGATCGGCAGCGTCACCCTCCGGCGGGAAGCGTTTGAGAAAACGCCGAAACGCAGCATCAAGCGTTACCTCTATCAGGTGGAAGAGGAGGTGTGATCCGGCGTCTCCGTGCGGTCAGTAGGAAACGAGGCTTTTGAGAAGTCCTGACGACTTGATGGTCAGGATGCAGTTTTTATCCTCCTTTTTGAAGTGAAAGACATACGATACTTCGGTTCTATTCTCCGTTATCTGATAATGTTCGACCGGGTATATCCCGTAATCGGACGCCAGGAAGCTGTGCATCACATTCTCCGGCACATCCTCTTCCGTTATATTCCAGATGGTGCATATCCACTCGTGGTAAGTGCCGAAAGCGACGTTTTTGTAGATATCTTCATCCTTTACGCAGATTTTCATGCCGAAGAAATCATGCCACAAATCCACGAGGCTTGCCTCGTCAAAGAGGTCGTCGATCACCTCCATGGCTTTCTCCGGCAGGATGAGCGGGGAGTCTTCATGCTCGATATCGTCGGCTATCGCCCTGATCCGGTAGCCAAGGTCGGAGAAGTAGAGGTGGACGCTCCTTAGTCCATCTTCCAGATAAATCAGGTAGACGGTTTCAAACGTATTGCGTTCCAGGCGGTGGACGGTCGCGATGTCCCAGTCGGCATATACGCTGCTGTGGAATGCGTCGGATATTTCGCCGGAAAGGCGCTCGAACGGGATATCGGCTTTGCTTAACATCCAGTCGCCCGGAGTGTCGAACCACGCATTGGTCGGTTCCGTTTTGTTGATGAAATCGACAACGAAATAGCGATCCCGAACGCTCCATGTCATCTCCCGCGCGTCCGGGTACATGGCTACAAAAGAGCCCAATACATGTTCATTAGGGACGACGGGGTCGGGAATGATGTATTTGATCTCCTTCTCCCCCGTACTGTATGTACATCCCGACAGAAAAACGATACCGAATAGATATATCCGGAAGAGGGATACCCTATCCTTGGTGTTGGTTCCGGTTCTTGTTTTCATACTATTTTTTCCTATACTAAGGTTTATATGATTAAAACAATAAAACGGACGGAAATGTTTTGTACATTTGGATAAAAAAAGGAAAGGAAAATGGGTTATTTAAAGCAAATAGCGATCCTTCTATGGATCGGAGCCAGCGCTTATCCTGCCGTTGCGCAGGAGCAAAAGAGGGCGTTGGCATGGGAAGATGTGGTAAGCTGGAAACGGATTACCGGACAGGCGCTATCGGACGACGGGAAGTGGGCGGCGTGCCGGATGGAGCCATGGCGTGGGGATGCCGCCGTAGAGGTGTTCGACGAAAAGGGGAAAAGGACGGCCTCTTTCCGTCCGGCGGGGGAGATCGGATTCTCTCCCTCTTCCACCTATCTGTTGGTGACGGAGCTGCCGCCCCTGGAAGAGGTAGAGGCCTTAAAGCTGGCGAAAACGAAAGAGGAGATGATGCCCATGAACCGGCTGATCATCCATCGCCTTGCCACAAAAAGCAGCGAATATATCGATTCCCTCAAATCGTACAAACGGGCGCCAAAAGCAGACCTGATCGCCTATCAGCGGGGAGGGAAAGCGGACTCCACGCTCTATGTCCGCGCCCTGGGAGATACCGCGACGACGGCGTTCCCACGGGTGACGGAGTTCCAATTCGCCAAGGAAAGCAACCTATTATATTATGTATCGAAAGGCGATTCGGCGCAGCAGGCCGTAGCGGGGCTGTATGTCTATTCGCCGGAAAAGGGGGATACGCAGCCGGTCTATGAGGGGGACGGGACATTCGGGAAAACGGCGTTCGACAAGGCGGGGGACAAGCTGGCTTTCCTCTACTGCCCCGACAAGGACTCGACAGACACCGGCTTCTCCCTGTTTGTCTCCACCGGCCGGAATCCGGCAAAGGAGGTCGCCGGCAGGGGACATCCCTCCTTTCCGGAAAATTGGGTGATCAGCGGGCATGGGGAGTTGCGCTTCTCAACCCCATCGGAACGCCTCTTCTTCGGCATCGCGCCCGAGCCGAAACAAAAGGATACCACCTGCCTGGCGGAGAACCGGCCGGACGTCCAGGTATGGAAATGGGATGAAGAGGTACAATATACCCAACAGCTGTACAACCGGGAGAAAGACCTGAAGAAGAGCTACGCTACGGTATATCATTTCAACGCGCAAACGATTCTGCCCCTGGCGACGCCCGATCTGCCGGAGCTGGAAACGGCGGACGAGGGGTGCGCCGGAGAGGGGATGCTGACGACGCCGCGCCCCTACGAACGGGAACGTATGTGGATCGGCCATGAACGCTTCGACGCCTACGCCGTAGATATCGAAACGGGGAAGAGGGAGCTGGTCAAGGAGGCGCTGCTTGGACGAGTAAGGCTCTCGCCCAAAGGCCGCTACGCCTATTGGTATTGCCTGGAGGACAGTGCGTGGCATACCTATTCCATGGAACGGAAAAGGGAATACCGCCTGACGACGCCTGCCCGCTTTACCGCCTGGGATGAAAAGAACGATATGCCCGATTACCCCGAAAGCTACGGCATCGCCGGATGGACGACCGGCGACGCCCACCTGCTGATCTACGACCGCTACGACATCTGGCAGTTTGACCCCGAAGCCGCCTCCCCGCCGGTGAATCTGACGGTGAACGGACGCGCCTCGCGAATCGTCTACCGCCTCATCCAGCTGGACAGGGAACAGAAATCAATTGATCCCGCCGCTGCGCAACTCCTCTCCGGCTTTCATGAGGCCTCGAAAGGATCCGGCTTCTACCGCGTATCCCTCTCTTCGCCGCCGGCTGTTCCTGAAACGCTTCTGGAGGGAAAGTTCATGCTCAAAACGCCGGTGAAAGCGAAAGAGGCCGATGTGGTCGTCTATACCGCCGAAACGTTCGATCAGTACCCCGACCTTAGGCGCTCCGGCCTGACGTTCAAACGCCCCGTTCAGTTGACGGAGGGCGGCAAACAGCAGAAAGGGTTTATCTGGGGAAATGCAGAGCTGGTGTCGTGGACGTCGTTAGACGGCAAACCATTGGAGGGTGTCGTCTATAAACCGGACAATTTCGATCCGAACAGGAAATACCCTTTGATTGTCAACTTCTACGAACGCAATGCCGAGGCGCTCTATTCCTACCGTATGCCCGAACCTCACCGTTCGACCATTGACTACCACTTTTACACCAGCAACGGCTACATCGTGTTCAATCCCGATATCCATTACAAAACGGGCTACCCGGGAGAGGACTGTTTCAATTGCGTCATGCCCGGCATCACGGCATTGCTGTCGAAAGGCTACATCGACGAAAAGGCCATCGCCGCACAGGGGCATAGCTGGGGTGGGTATCAGGTGGCTTACCTGGCGACGCGGACGGATATTTTTGCCGCCATAGAGTCCGGCGCGCCGGTAGTCAATATGTTCAGCGCATACGGGGGCATCCGCTGGGGATCGGGCTTGAACCGCTCTTTCCAGTATGAGCATACCCAAAGCCGCATCGGTGCGACGATATGGGAAACGCCCCTGCGCTACATCGAAAACTCCCCGCTATTTACCATGGACAAGGTGCAAACCCCTATCCTGATCCTCCACAACGACAACGACGGCCATGTCCCCTGGTATCAGGGCATCGAATATTTCATCGCCCTCAAAAGACTGCAAAAACCCGTATGGCTGCTGAACTATCCGGGCGAAGTCCATTGGCCGATGCGCATGGCAAACAGGATAGATTTCCAGCGACGCATGTTCCAGTTCTTCGAACACTACCTGCGCGCCCGCCCCATGCCCGCATGGATGAGCAAAGGCATCCCCGCCGTCGACAAAGATTTCGACCTCGGCTACGGATCAGCATTTTAGCATGAAAGCATTTTCAGAATAAAAGTATCCGTCATTATAACCGTAGGGGCAGACCTGCGTGTCTGCCCCTATCCATCGAACAATGGCGGGCGCAATGACCCACAATGACGGGCAGACACGCAGGTCTGCCCCTACCCACAACGCTCAACTCTAAATTCGTTCCTTGATGGGGATATATGATAGCTCGTCCAGGACGTTTTTGTAGGCTGGGCGGATGATGCGTTTGCTTTTGAATGTCAGCTCTTCTATGCGGTGGGCTGTCCAGCCTACGATGCGCGCCATGGCGAATAGCGGCGTATAGATTTCCTGCGGAAGACCGATCATTTCGTAGACGAAGCCGGAATAGAAATCGACGTTCGACGATACCCGCTTCTTGGTACCCTTGAAGTTGGCGAAACATTCGATCGCACGCTCTTCCAGTAGCTCGAGGAAAGCGAACTCTTTCAATCGCCCTTTCTCTTTTGCCAGGTCGCGGGCAAGCTCTTTCAGCAGGACGGCGCGGGGGTCTGAGATGGTGTATACGGCGTGTCCGATACCGTAGATCAGGCCGGTCTTGTTGTAGGCCTCCTTGTTGAGCATACGCATGAAGTAGGCGTCTATTTCGGCGGTGTTTTCCCAGTCGGCGATATGCTGCTTCAGGTGGTTGAACATATCGACGACCTGGATATTCGCCCCGCCGTGCAACGGCCCTTTCAGCGAACCGATCCCTGCGGCAATAGCCGAATAGGTGTCCGTGCCGGTCGAGCTGGTCACACGAACCGTAAAGGTGGAGTTGTTCCCTCCGCCATGTTCGGCCTGCAAGACGAGCAACAGGTCTAACGTGCGGGCATCCAGCTTGGTGTAATCCCTTTTCAGCATGTAAAGGAAGTTCTCGGCGATGGAGAGCTTTTCGTCCGGATGGCGGATATGCAGGGATCGCCCGTGCGTACTGTGGCGGTAGATGTTGTAGGCGTAGGCGATGATCGTCGGGAATTTGGAGATCAGGTCGATCGACTGGCGCATGAGGTTGTCGGGCGACGTATCGTCGGGGTTGGCATCGAAAATATACATCTCCAGCACGCAACGCGCCAGGATATTCATGATGTTCAGCCCCTCGAGGTCGACGATGTTCATTTTCGTCTTCTGTTCCAGCGGCATATTGTCGTTGATCAGCTCCTTGAAGTTCGCCAGGTCTTCCTTGTCGGGCAGGTGCCCCGAAAGCATCAGGAAAGCCACCTCTTCAAAGCCGAAACGCTTCTCTTTCATCAGGGCGTGTACAATGTCTTCGATGTCGTATCCGCGGTAATAGAGTTTGCCGGGGATCGCTTTCAGGCCGCCTTCCGGCAACCGTTCGTACCCGACCACGTTCCCAATCTGCGTGAGGCCGACCAGGACGCCCGTCCCGTCTTCGTTACGCAACCCTCTTTTCACGTTGTACTGCGTGAACAGTTCGTTATCGATCTTGCACGTCGTCTTGACCGATTCCGATAGTTTGTAAATAAGATATTCCTTTTTCATTTCCTTTTTCTTTTATCTGGTTTATAATTCCTGTATGAGCGCTTCGCCGAACTGCGCGGTGCCGAGCGGTTCGCCCTCCGGCATGAAGCGTGCAAGGTCTGGGGTGGCTCTTCCCTTTTCAAGCGTTCTCTCCATCGCCCTTGTGATCCTGTTTGCCGCCTCGTGCCACCCCATATATTCGAGCATCATGACGGACGAGAGGATCAGGGAGGATGGATTGGCGACGTTCTTTCCCGCGATGGCGGGCGCCGTGCCGTGCGTCGCCTCAAAGATGGCGTGGCCGCCTGTATAGTTGATGTTTGCCCCCGGCGCGATACCGATCCCGCCCACCATGGCCGCCAGTTGGTCGGAGATGTAATCGCCGTTGAGGTTCAATGTCGCAACGACGGAATACTCTTCCGGAACCAGCAGCGTGTTCTGAAGAAAGGCATCGGCGATGACATCCTTGATCACCACTTTCCCGTTCGCCTCCGCTCCCGGTAAAGTCGTCCTGTCGGGAAACTCACGTTCGGCCAGCGCATATCCCCACTGCTTGAAACCGCCCTCGGTGAATTTCATGATGTTCCCCTTGTGTACCAGCGTCACGCTCGGCAGTTTGTGCGCCAACGCATACTCGATCGCCGAACGTACCAGCCGCTCCGTCCCCTCCACCGAAACCGGCTTTACGCCGAACGCCGAAGATTCGGGGAAGCGGATGTTCTTCACATGCATCTCGTCCGTGAGGAAGCGGAGGAACTTCTGCGCCTCCGGCGTCCCCTGTTTCCACTCGATGCCGGCATAGATATCTTCCGTATTCTCACGGAAGATGACCATATCCACCTTTTCGGGATGCTTGACCGGCGAGACAACGCCTTTGAACCAGCGGACGGGGCGCAGGCAAACGTACAGATCCAGCGTCTGCCGGAGCGCCACGTTCAGCGAACGGATACCCTCGCCGACAGGCGTCGTCAGAGGCCCCTTGATCCCGACCAGGTAGCGGCGGAACGCATCCATCGTCTCCTCGGGCAGCCAGTCGCCCGTTTCGCGGAACGCCTTTTCGCCCGCCAATACCTCTTTCCATTCGATCGCCCTGTCCCCATGATAGGCCATAGAGAGGGCTTTGTCCACTACCTGCCGGCACACCGGCATAATCTCCCGTCCGACGCCGTCCCCCTCAATAAAGGGGATCACCACGTGGTCGGGAACAACCAACTGTTCATTTTCTTTTCTTATCGCTTCTGCCATACATTCTTTGTTTTATCCGTTTTTTAGGTCATTCAATGCGCTTCCCGCTCTGTACCACTTGATCTGTAATTCGTTGTAGGTGTGGTTGACCTCAAAGGATTCCTGCGTGCCGTCGTCGTGATACAGGATCGCCGTCAGCGGTTTGCCCGGAGCGAACTGCTGCGTGCCGAGGATAGAGATCCGGTCTTCTTCGCGGATTCGGTCGTAATCCTCTTTCCGGGCAAAGGTCAGGGCTAACATCCCCTGCTTTTTCAGGTTCGTTTCATGGATACGGGCAAAGCTTTTGGCCAACACCACCTTTACATAAAGAAAGCGGGGCTCCATCGCCGCATGTTCGCGCGACGACCCCTCGCCGTAATTCTCCTCCGCCACGACGATCGACGAGCGCCCCTCCGATTTGTACATCCTCGCGACCGCCGATACCGTATCATAAAGCCCCGTCAGCTGGTTCAATACCGTGTTCGTCTTCCCGTTAAAGGCATTGACGGCGCCCATCAGCAGGTTACTGGAAATATTCTCCAGATGCCCGCGGAAACGGAGCCACGGGCCAGCCATGGAGATATGGTCGGTCGTGCATTTCCCCTCCGCTTTGATCAAGAGGGGCATATTGATCAAGTCCCTGTCGTTGGCCGGTGGGAAAGGGGCTAACGCCTGCAGGCGGTCGGAGGCGGGATCAATCTCCGGCTCTATGTTTTCGCTGCCCGGAGCGATATAGCCGTTCTCTTTCACCTCAAACCCTCCAGCCGGGAAATCCCTCCCCGACGGCTCTTCCAGCATCACCTCCCGCCCGTCTTCCGTTTTCAGCGTGTCCGTCAGGGGGTTGAAGCAGAGGTCGCCGGCGATGGTAAAGGCCATCGTCAATTCGGGGGAGGCGACGAACGCATGCGTATTCGGATTGCCGTCCGCCCGTTTAGCGAAGTTCCGGTTGAAAGAGGTCACGATGGCGTTTCTCCGCATGTTGTCGTCCGTATGGCGTTTCCACTGCCCGATACACGGGCCGCAGGCATTGGCCATAATCACCGCCCCGATCTTTTCAAAGTCGCCGATGATCCCGTCGCGCTCGGCGGTATACCGTATCTGTTCCGACCCGGGGTTAATCAACAGCGGGGCGGCGGCCTTGATCCCCTTTTCCGTGGCTTGGCGGGCGATAGAGGCCGCCCGGCTCAGATCCTGGTAGGAAGAGTTCGTACACGAGCCGATCAGCCCGACAGCCATTTTCAGCGGATAGCCGCTCGATTTCATTTTATCGGCAAATTTCGAAAGCGGCGTGGCGGCGTCGGGCGTAAACGGGCCGTTGATATAGGGCTCCAGGGAGGAAAGGTCGATCTCGATCACCCGGTCGTAATACTGTGCAGGCGAGGCAATGACTTCGCTGTCGGCCTGCAGGTAAGCCGCCGCCGCTTCCGCCAGGCGGGCAACCTCTTCACGCCCCGTCTCCCGCAGGTAGGCGGCCATCTCCCCGTCGAAAGGGAAAATGGATGTCGTCGCTCCCACTTCGGCGCCCATATTGCAAATCGTCGCTTTCCCCGTCGCCGAAAGCGATGCCGCGCCATCCCCGAAATATTCGATAATGGAATTGGTGCCCCCTTTCACCGTCAGGATGCCGGCCAGTTTGAGGATCACATCCTTGGCGGATGTCCACCCACGGAGGCGTCCGGTCAGCTTCACCCCGATCAGGCGGGGCATTTTCAGCTCCCACTCCATCCCGCTCATCACGTCGACGGCATCCGCCCCTCCGACGCCGATAGCGATCATACCCAGCCCTCCGGCGTTGGGCGTATGGGAATCCGTCCCGATCATCATCCCTCCCGGAAAGGCGTAATTCTCCAACACCACCTGATGGATAATCCCCGCCCCCGGCATCCAGAAGCCTATACCATATTTATTAGAGACCGCTTTCAGGAAATCATACACCTCCCTGTTGCCCTCCTTCGCCGTCCGGATATCCGCTACGGCGCCCACGTCGGCGCGGATCAGGTGGTCGCAATGCACGGTAGCCGGTACGGCCGACCGCTCCTTTCCGGCGTTCATAAATTGCAACAGCGCCATCTGGGCGGTCGCATCCTGCATCGCCACGCGGTCGGGGCGGAAGTTCACATACGTTTCGCCCCTTACATAATGGCCAAGATGGGTTTCGTCGTATAAGTGTGCATATAAAACCTTTTCAGCCAGCGTCATCGGACGGTTGATCCGGCTGCGTACGGTGTCAACCTTACCTGAGAAGCGGGAATAAAAATGCCTAAGCATGTCAATGTCGTGTACCATATATCATTATTTAGATTTTTCAAACAGTATACATCGCAAAGCAAATATACAGAATATTACTCCCACACCTGTTCGATTTTTTCTATATATGCATAGAATTCTTTTATTAGAACAGAAAAAGCCTCTTTTTTGTTCGCAAAAAGAGCAACAAAATCAATACCTTTGGCGAAAATCAAACATAACAAACGATTAATATCATGAAAAAATCAATTCAAATCATCGTTTTACTGCTGATCTGCGCCGGATATGCTGCAGGACAACCATCCCTGAATGTCGTAGACAAGGCACGCCAATATGCCATCGAGTCAAACAAGCCGGCTGTCGATTTCTTCGAGGGCGCCGTGCTGGGGAACGGAGGGATGGGCGTAGTAGTCACCACACGGCCGGACGCTGTCGTTTTTCATTTCGGGCACAACAACGTGTGGGACATACGCATTGCCGAAGACAACCGCGAGGCGATCGGTACCTTTGATGAGATCTTTGCAAAAGCAAAAGCCTTGTCCCCCGATCTCAAAACAATCCATGACGACAAGGAGTTCAGCACATACCTTAACCTGACGGCGGCCAATTACCGCAAACCCTATCCCCGCCCATTCCCCTGCGGAACGGTTATCCTTGGGTTTGACCGCCGCCGGGTAGAACTGCTCGGGCATAAAATAGACATATCCAACGGCCTGTGTGAAGTATACCTGCTTAATGAAGGGAAGAAACATATCCTGGAGGTCTTCGCCGATATGGAAGACGATGTGCTGTGGTTCCGGTTGGTGGACGGGGAAAGGAATCCCCAGCCGTCCTGCTTTAACCGGATTCACGTCTTGCCGGACAGCAAAACGCCGAAAGAATTTCCCGCCTGTTCCATTCTGTCGGGAGCCGCTTCGTTAGGCTACACACAGGTGTTGCCCTACCTGGAACCGGACAAATATGAGGCAGCAAAAGGACATCCCGGCGACAAGGCATTTAGCCTCGAAGCGCGCTTGGGAACGACGTTGACCGAAGGCACACGTTACGACATACTGGGACTGGAACAACCTTTGGATGCGCTCGAACGCTACATCGCCGGTGACGGCAAACCGTTGGTCGGGAATATCACCCTGCGCGAAGGGCTGGCGTCCGGCCTGAAAGCCGGATGGCGCGCCGCTCCCGAACCGGAGATCAGCCGCTACGAAGCTTCGCTACACAGCACAGCCCAACAGTGGGAAACGTACTGGAACAAGTCGGGGGTCAACCTGCAGGATGAGGGGCTGGAACAAATCTGGTATTGGAACCATTATTTCTTCAATTGCGCCGTAAAAGCGGGCGTCACCTGCCCCGGCCTGTTTGCCAACTGGAGCCTCGGCGATATCGGGACGGCATGGCATGGCGATTACCACATGAATTACAATACGCAACAGCCGTTCTGGTTGCCCTTCTCCAGCAACCGGTTGGACAAAAACCTGCCGTATGTGGATATGGTGCACCACCTGCTCCCCATCAGCAAACAATGGGCGCAGGAATATTACGGGATGCGCGGCGCATTCTTTCCGCACTCTGCCTATCCGGTGGATATGACGCTCCACCCCTATCCCGTTCCCGACTGGGGATGGGAGGTGTTTGAAACGCCGTGGGCTGTACAGGGACTCTGGTGGCACTACCTCTATTCGATGGATGTCGATTTCCTGCGCGACCGCGCCTTCATGCCGATCCGCGAAGCCGTCCTCTTCCTCGTCGACTACATGAAACGTCCCGATGCGCACGGCAAGCAGTGGAACGACGACAGGTACCATATTTTCCCCTCCGTCCCTCCCGAACTGTACGGATTACAGCCGGGCTTGAAGTTCAATTACGATACCCAGGTGGATATTACGCTCACAAAGTTCATCTTTAAAGCCTTTATCGAGGCCGTCGACGTATTGAAATACCAAAAACAGGAGGCTGCGCTGGTCAAGGAGGTCAAGCAGATCGCGGCGAAATTACCGGATTACCCCACCACCGAATCGGAAGAATACGGGAAGATCTACGTCTCGGTACCCGGTGAGCACGACAAGATGGTGTATAACCTGCCGGCCAACCTGTTACATGTCTTTCCCGGGGAAGAATACGGGATGGACGCCTCGCCGGACATCTACCGGACATTGGTCAATACCTTTAAAGCCCACCGCAACGAAGGAGGGAACGACATTGTGCTTCAAAACCTGCAAGCCGCCCGCCTGGGGATATTGGATATAGAAAAGTTCAAACGGCAAGTGCATTACGCCATGCTGCCGAACAGGACGGTTGCCGATTTTGTGTTGCAGTCGGGCGGACGGTACAGCGACCAGACCAATTTCGACTGGATGGGAGA
>JAISRY010000021.1 GCA_031273385.1 Tannerellaceae bacterium
GCGATCGTCATGTATGTAGAGAACGACATAACTGATATAACGGTTGGCGATATATACGATCTGTTCCGTGTTTTCACGAAAACATCATGAATACAGTCTTTTACAAGTTCGCTATCTGATGTGAAACACATACCATAAGCAAACATTGATTGTACATATTTCTCGTATATGGTCGCATAGGCTTTTTCATCTCCCAAGAGAAAGCTATCCCATAATAAGGTATTTTCATTTATAGTCATCTACTTCCAGGTATAAACAAAGTTCATTGTCCACGAATAACGAATAGCTATTGACTCTTTTTATCATGTTGCATCAATATGGGTTTCAATATCTCCGCCCAGATCGTATATCCTTTTTGGTTGATATGTAGCAGGTCGTCCGTGAAGATGTCTTTTCGTATTTTACCGTTGGCGTCGAACATCTGTTTTGTTATGTCGATGTAGTGTACGCCGGGGGTGTTGGTGGCATACTCTTCGAGGAGGGCGTTCAGGGCGAGGATCTTTTTTAATTGCGCCTCCCGAAAGGGCGATGGTTTCAGGGACATGATATAGAATGGGATATCCGGGTAATCGCGCTTGATCGCTTTCGTGAAAACACGGAACAGATCGTATATATCGCCAACCGTTATATCAGTTATGTCGTTCTCTACATACATGACGATCGCACGGGGATCATAGCCCCGTGCGATAACGTCATAATTGTAGATCATATCACGAATGGTAGCCCCGCCATACGAACGACGGATAATCTTCAACGGAGCCAAATCAGTATAGATCTCTTTCCACAGGTTAATCGAAGAGCTTCCAAAAATCAATACGTCACAGGATCTTGTTTCCAACCGCCTGTTTTCGTCCACATATTTGTCTATATCGTTTTGAAAGCGTTGTATCCATTTTGTTTCATCACTCCGGGATACCTGTATACAGTCCGCAATGCGGGTGGAATCCCTGGATGCCTGGCTAAAGGCATTCAGGCTGAAAAACATCAGAAAATAAAACAAATACTTCTTATCCATAACCGTTTTTTTTAGAAATAATCTCCTTATCTATTACTTCGCTTGCTCCAATTGCAATGTCCTGGTCGGGGCATCGCAAACGGATGACGGGCCAAAGTATTGGATAGGGCCTGGGTAGACGTAGCTGGTGGTCAGCGCCCATGTGCTGCGGTGTACTGTAAACGCTTTGAACGGCGCTCCGTCCAGTTCCACCAGCGCTTTGCGGATGACGGGTTTCATCTCTCCGTGGCGCCTTTCCATATTCATCATCATGGTGACGGGGATTCCTCCGGCGATCCATTGATCGGCGGGAGCTGTGGTGTTGCGTACGGAAGACATGTAACCGGTTTTCCCCTCGGCGATCAGGCAGGATGCGGTATATCCCAACGAATAACAGTAGTCGGCATCATAATTCGACGGGGCGGCGCAACGTCCCTCGTAACCGAAGAAGTGGTGCAACGCCGAGAACTTGCCGTCATACCGGCCATCCTCCCTCCATAGTTCCAGCTTCTTAGCTACCATCTCGGACAGGAGCTTTTCGGTTTCGATCAATGATACCTGTACATTTCCGTGGGGATCGCGATCCAGGGTCAACTGCCGCGCAACGCCCTCCGGCAGGCTGGCGAACAGGTCTGCATTTTCTTTGGTCAGCTTACTGATAATATAGGTACGCTGTTCGCTCTTCTTGATCATCTTGAACTCGGCGTCATGCTTGGCTAAGTAATCATTCAGTTCGGCGATCAGGCGTTTCATCGCCGGTACAAACTCGATAAGCCCCTCGGGAATGAGTACGGTACCGAAGTTATCGCCCTCTTGGGAACGTTTTGCCACGATAGCGGCGATATAGGTCACGATGTCGTCCAGCGACTGGTTTTTCGCCTCTACCTCTTCGGAAATAATACAGATATTGGGCTGTGTCTGCAAGGCGCATTCCAACGCGATATGGGAAGCCGAACGCCCCATCAGTTTGATAAAGTGCCAATACTTTTGTGCCGAATTACAGTCCCTTTCGATGTTCCCGATCACTTCGGAATAGACTTTGCAGGCCGTATCAAAGCCGAACGAGGTCTCGATCTGTTCGTTCTTCAAGTCGCCGTCGATGGTTTTGGGACAACCGATCACCTGTACCCCTGCGTTGATCGACTTGTAATATTCCGCCAATACGCAGGCGTTGGTATTCGAGTCGTCCCCGCCGATAATCACTAAAGCGGAAATATCCAGCTTTTTCAGGATTTCAAGGCCTTTGTCAAACTGCTCCTTTGTCTCCAATTTGGTACGGCCTGATCCGATCATGTCGAAACCGCCCGTATTCCGGTACTCGTCAATGATGTCGCCGGTAAGTTCCTTATACTCATGGTTGATCAGTCCGCCCGGGCCCAGGATAAAACCGTAGAGGCGGGAGTCTTTATTGATCGCTTTGATCCCGTCAAACAGGCCGGCGATCACATTATGCCCGCCGGGCGCCTGGCCGCCGGAAAGGATGACGCCGGCGTTGATGGCCGGCAGGCTTCTTTTTTCTTTACTTTTTTCAAACGTAACAACAGGCATCCCGTAGGTGTTGGGGAATAGCCTCTTAATATCTTCCTGGTCTGCTACCGACTGGGTATATTCGCCGTCAACGGCTTTTACCGTACTCTTTAATGCAGCGGGCACTTTGGGTTGATAGGCCGCTCTTGCCAATTGTAATGCACTTTTCGTCATTGCTCTCTCGATTTATAATTATAGAAAAAAAATCTCATACCTTAAGCTTATTCAGCGGTGCAAATATCGGATTTTTTTCCCGGAAAAGAATAGAGTAATTGTATAATATGCTATCTTCGCAAAAAAAATGATTGTATGAAGCTTCTTTTTAATCTTAGCATGTGCGCCATCATCGTGTGTACTGCGTGTAGCAGGAAATCGGGTTATGAGATTTCCGGTAAGGTCGATAGCTCCGCCTCGAACGGCCTGTATGTATATCTGTTGCCATACGGAGAGGGGACGCCTGTGCCCCTCGACAGTGCAATTGTCGAAAACAATTCCTTTTCTTTTAAAGGTACGCAGGAGACGCCCCTCCTCCACATTCTCGAATTGAAAGAGGAGAACTCCTCCCTTATACTTCCGTTTATTCTTGAGAATGGCCATATCGACGTCGCGTTGAACGATCATCCCAAAGCGGTGGGTACGCCCGAAAATGACGCCTGGATGGGCGTTCTGGAAGAAGTAGAGCAGATTCGCAGCCGCATGGAAGAGGTGATGAAAGGCCTCAACCGGAAAGACGCCGCCCAAATGGCCGAAGCCGAAAAGCTATATGAAGAGACGGAGGGACAGGCGGCAGAAGTGGTGAAAGCCTATATTCGGAATAACCCCGGCAAGCAGTCCGCCGCCAAACTCCTGTGGGACTTCCGTTATCAGATCGACGAGAACGACAGGCGGGAGCTGATCGCAAATGCAAATGAGGTATTTAAATCGGTAGCAGGAATAGATAAAATGATGGAACATTTAGTGGTATTGGACAAAGTGGCCATAGGGAAGACATTTACAGACTTCGAAATGGCGGATACGAAAGGCGACATGCATGCGCTTTCGGAATATGTGGGAAAAGGGAAAGTGGTACTGATCGACTTCTGGGCATCCTGGTGTCCGCCCTGCCGCAAGGAGATCCCCCACCTGGTCGAACTCTATGCCGGGTATAAAGGGAAAGACTTTGAAATCGTAGGCATTTCGCTGGACAAGACGCTCGAAGCGTGGGAAAAGGGGATCAAAGACCTGGCCATCACCTGGCCGCAACTGTCAGACCTCGCCTATTGGAAGAATGCCGGAGCGGCGCTGTATGGCGTCAACTCGATTCCTCATACGGTATTGGTCGGCAAAGACGGTACGATTATCGCCAAAGATCTCCACGGCGAAGAACTGGCCGCCAAATTAGCCGAACTGTTATAATAAGGAAGGGGGCAAGTACTGTGCCCCCTTTTTTCATTCCTAAAGACTAATAAGCCCTTGCAAATAGAACCCTGCGGGCGGACGTTTTTCCTGTTACCATACAGTTTCCAGGCGTTTCGTCTCCCTCGAGGGGGATACAGCGGATGGTCGCTTTCGTCTCATTTTTTATCCGCTCTTCCGTTTCGGCGGTACCGTCCCAGTGCGCCATGATAAAAAGCCCCTCTTCGATCCTCTCCTTAAACTCTTCATACGTATCGACAGACACCGTATGGGAAGCGCGGAAATCGTAGGCTTTCCGGTAGATATTCCGCTGAATATCACCCAACAGATCCCTGACATACTCTTCGATACCGTCGCATGCGCGGGTCTCTTTCTCCAACTTGTCGCGACGCATAACCTCAATCGTATTGTTTTCCAGATCCCTTCCCCCCATCGCCAAGCGGACGGGAACGCCTTTCAACTCATACTCGGCAAACTTCCAGCCCGGCTTTTTGTTGTCGGCGTCATCATATTTCACGGAAATGCCCATCGCTTTGAGGCGGGAAACGATTCCGGAGATCTTTTCGCCGATCTGCTCCAACTGTTCCACGCTGCGGTATATAGGAATAATGACCACCTGTATGGGCGCCAGCAGCGGCGGCAATACCAGGCCGTTATCATCCGAATGACACATAATCAGCGCCCCGACCAGCCGGGTAGAAACTCCCCACGAGGTCGCCCACGCATAGTCCGTCTTCCCCTCCCGGTCAATGAACGTAACATCAAAGGCTTTCCCGAAATTCTGTCCCAGAAAATGGGTCGTCCCCGCCTGCAACGCTTTCCCATCCTGCATCATAGCCTCGATGGTATAGGTGTTTTCCGCGCCGGCAAAGCGTTCGCTCTCGGATTTGATGCCTTTAATTACCGGCATGGCCATATATTTCTCGGCAAAAACGGCATATACCTCCTGCATTTTCACGGTTTCCGCCTCCGCCTCTTCACGGGTGGCATGGGCGGTATGCCCCTCTTGCCACAGGAATTCGGCGGTACGGAGAAAGAGGCGGGTACGCATCTCCCAACGCATGACGTTCGCCCATTGGTTGATCAGGATAGGCAGGTCGCGGTAGGAATGAATCCAGTTACGGTAGGTATTCCATATAATGGTTTCCGATGTCGGGCGGATAATCAACTCTTCGTCCAACTTTGCCGCGGGATCGACGACGACGCCTCCCCCGTTCGGATCGTTTTTCAACCGGTAATGGGTCACCACCGCACACTCTTTCGCAAACCCCTCGACATGCTGCGCCTCCTTACTCAGAAAGGATTTGGGGATCAGCAACGGGAAATAGGCGTTGACGTGACCGGTCTCTTTAAACATATCATCCAGGATACGCTGCATCTTTTCCCAGATAGCGTACCCGTAAGGCTTTATGACCATGCAACCGCGCACGGCGGAATTTTCGGCCAACTCCGCCTTGATCACCAAATCCTGATACCACCCCGAGTAGTTCTCGCTTCGTGAGGTAAGTTCTTTTAGCTCTTTTGCCATCTTCTTTTAATTTGTTGCTTTCTAATTGGATGGCAAAGGTAAAAATTCTACGCAAATAATAAAAAAGAGCGGTTAAAAATCCAGGGCAACGCATTAAAATAGCCCTCTCCGAGAGCCTCTCAACCCTCAACTCTCCACTCTCAACTCAGAACGAGAGCCATTTATCGCATGCGTCATTGGCGTACTGAAACATACATTTTAATGCGTTGCCCTGAAATGCACCCTGTAATTTAGGCTATTTCCCAAAGATTTAGTACTTTTGTTCAATAAGTGGACAATCGTAATACAATAGAATATGAAGAAAATGATAATAACAATTTTGGCAGTCTTATTATTTGCGAACAAAGTTGATGCTCAATTATTTAAAAAGCAAGAGCTTTATCCCGGCATAAGAATTGTAAAAGAAAAATCTTACAATGATTCGGGTGGTGGTGGATATTGGAGCATAGCAAAACTTGACCATTTAGGAAGAATAATAGAGGAAGAATATTATCGCAAGAAAGAACTTCGGGGAAGACATAAATCTATTTACAATTCCAATAATGACAAATTGTATGATATCGTCACTTATGACATAAATAATCCAAATAGAATTGACACCATTTCCAATTATGAGTATAAATATCAAGGAAACAGCATTATTTACCAAAAAAATACTAGCGGAAATCATCGTGATTCGACAGTTATACAGCTAATAGAAAACAAGGGAGATACAATTTTGATTTACCAACATAAATCTTACTATTTTCGCCCGAAAACAAATACAACAGATATTTATGAAAAAATACATACGCTGAAATATCAAAATGGGTTATTAGTTTATTCAGAGAAATTTAATCCCAATGAAAACTATAAAGAGATGACATTTTTCGAGTATTATCCTAATGGAAGATTAAAACGACGGAAAATAGAAAGAGAGCCTGAGCCTGAATTTAGCGGTATGTATGTAGGAAGTCCGGGCAGTGATGACGAGTCCTACGAATATAAATTTGACAAATCGGGGAGAATTAAGGCATTTTATTGCATTATAGAAAAGAAAAAATACAAAATTACGACATATAAATATTTCAAATAATAAGAGAAATATGAGGAAGATTCTTTTTATAAAGTGGATTAAGGATAGAAAATAGTGAAGAAAATATGTCTGATTGGAATTTTGTTCGTAATGATAAGTAACCCTTATTTGAGGCGTTTTTGTTTTTTAATCCTTTCATTTGGTGCCGAAAAAACGCACCATTCTCAATTAAATCGCCCTAAAATAGGGATTTTGTGAAAATAAATTCGTAAGTTTACCGCATGAAAAGGCAAGAACATACAGGGCTTGATTTTGTTATTGATAAACTAACGAACTCGATTGAAAACATCTTTACAGGGGATAGTTTTCAGACAGAGGTGATTGTTGCTACAATTTCAGACTTGAAAGCCATAACGAAGAAAAAAGGCTGGCAATTTAATTGGAAGTCTGAATTCATGTATCCGGAACGGGATATATACAAATTGACGATCGTAAACAATGAGCATATAATACAGGGGCTGGTAAGTTTAGAAGTTAAATCCGACCATGTTTTTATGCATCTAATTGAAAGCGCTCCTTTTAATAAAGGGAAAAATAAAATATATGCAGGAGTCCCTGGAAATTTAGTTGCGTTTGCTTGAAAGCTTTCTTTTCAGAGAGGGCATGAGGGAAATATCGCATTTATTTCTAAATCTCAACTAGTAAATCATTACATTGAAAGTTTAGGCGCAACTCATTTTGGAGGACGTTTAATGATAATCGATACACCTGTTGCTCTTAAACTTATTAATCGTTATTTTAAAAATTAATCGCCATGAAAAAGAAAAATATTGAACTTGATGTTGATTTTATCGGTGGTCAGGAACCATTGACGAAAGAAGAAGAAAAATTGATAAGCGATTTCTTTCAATCAAAAAAAGCGCAGACGTTGAAGAAAGAAGCCGATAAGAAGCGAATAGCTAAACCTAAGAAGAAAGAGTTAGCACAATTAAAAAGAGCAAAAGCCTGAAATTGCGGAATATCGAATGTTCGATATGATGTCTTATCTTCACTGGAGCAAATAGGCATCAAAAGCCCAATGGCGGAAGCAATTTCTAACTTCCAGAAAGTAGAAAGATATGAAAAAAACGCACCATTCTCAATTAAGTCATACGAAATAAATAACGTGAATTCGATATAAGAACAATAGAAAACGTACACAATTGTGTAGTCGGACGTACATAGTTGTGTAGTCGGACACAGACAATTGTGTAGCTCTACCTACACAGTTAGGTAGCCCGGGCTAGACAATAGTGTAAAACCGGACAAAAAATTAACCTCCCACAACCATGACCGGACGAAATAGACAAAAAGAGGATTGGAATAGATAATGCATTATGAGGGAAATAGCCCTATTTTTGGCATTGCTTAACAATGGTAGGATTTATTATTCTGAAATTTAACAATGACAAACAATTGATGAAACGAATTACCTTTATAGTCATCGTCTGTATAGCGTGCGTGCCGTTTATTTCCGCACAAAGAATCGGCATTAAGACAAACCTGCTGTATGATTTGACCAGCACGATCAACCTGGGGGTAGAGGCTGGATGGGGAGAGAAATGGTCGTTAGACCTGCCGGTAAACTACAACCCCTGGAGCTTCCCCGGCGACAGGCAAATCAAACATTGGTTGATCCAACCGGAAGTGCGTTACTGGCTATGCGAGAAGTTTAACGGGCATTTCTTCGGGCTTCATACCCATGTGGCCGGTTTTAACGTGTCGGGGATAAAGTGGATGGGATTTAAGGATTCACGCAACGAGGGGTATGCTTATGGCGCCGGTATCTCCTACGGATATCAGTGGACGTTGGCCGAACGCTGGAGCATTGAAGCCGTAATCGGGCTTGGATATGCCTATTTTGACTATGGAAAATACCCGTGCGGCTCATGCCGGCCAAAGATAGATGATGTGGAAAAACATTACTTCGGCCCGACGAAAGCAGGTGTCAGCTTGATTTATATCATTAAATAATAAAAACTTTATGTGCAATCTACTACATTTTTAGGAAATAGCCGTATATTTGTGGGCTTTGCTATGTCGAGATAGCAAAGAACACTATTTAATATCTAATAATGTAATGGAAAAGAAAAGAGTTTACACCTTCGGAAACGGAAAGGCCGAAGGTAAAGCGGACATGAAAAATCTGCTGGGTGGAAAAGGCGCTAACCTTGCCGAGATGAATCTGATTGGAGTCCCCGTTCCTCCGGGTTTCACGATCACGACCGAAGTGTGTACCGAATACTTTGAGTTGGGTAAAGAGAATGTGATTACCATTCTAAGCGAAGAAGTAAAGAAAGCGATTAGCAATATTGAACAACTGATGAATTCGCGGTTCGGGAATGTGGAGAATCCCCTGCTGGTTTCCGTCCGTTCAGGCGCCCGCGCTTCGATGCCGGGGATGATGGACACGATCCTCAACCTGGGGTTGAACGACGAAGTGGTGGAGGGGTTGGCTAAAAAAACGGGGAACGCCCGCTTTGCCTGGGATTCGTACCGCCGCTTTGTACAGATGTTCGGCGACGTGGTGCTGGATATGAAGCCGAGGAACAAGGAAGATATCGACCCGTTCGAGGAGATCATCGAAGAGGTCAAGGAGGCCAAAGGGGTGAAGCTGGATAACGAACTGGAAGTGGACGACCTCAAAGAGCTGGTGAAACGTTTCAAAGAGGCCGTTAAGGAGCGGACGGGGAGGGACTTCCCGACTTCCGCCTACGATCAGTTGTGGGGTGCGATATGCGCCGTGTTCGATTCGTGGATGAACGACAGGGCGATCCTGTACCGGAAAATGGAGGGTATTCCCGCCGAATGGGGAACGGCCGTTACCGTACAGGCGATGGTCTTCGGGAATATGGGGAATACCTCTGCGACGGGCGTATGCTTTTCGCGCGATGCCGGGAACGGCGACGACCTGTTCAACGGCGAATACCTGATTAATGCGCAGGGTGAGGATGTGGTAGCCGGTATCCGTACACCGCAGCAGATCACAAAAGCCGGTTCGCAGGTATGGGCGGAAATGGCGAATATCCCCGAAGAGGTACGCAGAAGCAAATACCCCTCTATGGAAGAGGCTATGCCGGAGATATTCAAGGAACTTGACGCGATACAGACGAAGCTGGAGAACCATTACCGCGACATGCAGGATATGGAGTTCACCGTGCAGGAGGGAAAACTTTGGTTTTTGCAGACCCGTAACGGGAAACGCACCGGCGCGGCCATGGTCAAAATCGCGATGGATCTGTTGCGGCAGGGGATGATCGACGAAAAGACGGCTTTGCTGCGTATCGAACCCAATAAGCTGGACGAGCTGCTCCATCCGGTGTTCGACAAAAATGCATTGAAGAACGCGAATGTGATCGTCAAAGGGTTACCGGCTTCCCCGGGTGCGGCGACGGGGCAGATCGTCTTCTTTGCCGACGATGCCGCCGAGTGGTATAAGGGGGGTAAAAAGATTGTGCTGGTTCGTATCGAAACGTCTCCCGAAGACCTGGCCGGTATGGCGGTGGCCGAGGGTATCCTTACCGCCCGCGGAGGGATGACGTCGCACGCCGCCGTCGTTGCCCGAGGCATGGGCAAATGCTGCGTGTCGGGCGCCGGTGGCCTGACCATCGATTATAAGAAGAAAACGATCGAGATAAACGGCCAGGCCTATAAGGAGGGCGATTTTATTTCGATCAACGGGACGACCGGCGAGGTATACGACGGGAAGATAGATACGCAGGAGGCCGAAGTCACCGGCGATTTCAACGACTTGATGAGGCTGACGGAGAAATATGCCCGGATGTCGGTACGCACCAATGCCGATACGCCGCACGACGCCGCTGTCGCCCGTAAATTCGGCGCGGTGGGCATAGGGCTTTGCCGCACGGAACACATGTTTTTCGAGGGGGAGAAGATCATCGCCATGCGTGAAATGATCCTGGCCGACACGACGGAAGACCGCAAGAAAGCGCTGGAAAAACTGCTCCCCTACCAGAAAGAGGATTTTAAGGGTATTTTCAGGGCTATGCATGATTGTCCGGTGACTGTCCGTTTGCTCGATCCGCCGTTGCACGAGTTTGTGCCGCACGACGAAAAGGGGCAGAAAGAGCTGTCCGAAGCCATGGGCTTACCGATCGAAACGATTCACCAACGGGTGGCTGCCCTGTGCGAGTCAAACCCGATGCTCGGCCACCGCGGATGCCGCCTGGGGAATACCTATCCGGAAATTACGGAGATGCAAACCAGGGCGATCCTGGGCGCCGCCCTTGAATTGAAGAAAGAGGGGGTGACGGCGATTCCTGAGATTATGGTTCCGCTGACCGGTATCCTCTATGAGTTCCTGGAGCAGGAAAAGATTATCCGCAGCACGGCAAAAGCCCTGTTTGCCGAAATGGGCGACGAAATCGAGTTCAAGATAGGGACAATGATAGAGATTCCACGCGCCGCATTGACAGCCGACCGTATCGCTTCGAGGGCGGAGTTTTTCTCTTTCGGCACAAACGACCTGACGCAGATGACGTTCGGCTATTCGCGCGACGATATCGCCTCTTTCCTGCCTGTTTACCTTGAGAAGAAGATACTGAAGTTCGACCCGTTCCAGGTATTAGACCAACGAGGCGTAGGGCAATTGGTCAGGATGGCCACCGAAAAAGGGCGTGAAGTCCGTCCCGACCTGAAATGCGGCATTTGCGGCGAACATGGCGGCGAGCCCTCTTCGGTCAAATTCTGCCACAGCGTAGGGTTGAACTATGTCTCTTGTTCCCCGTTCCGCGTGCCTATCGCGCGTGTGACGGCAGCCCAGGCTGCCATAGAAGAATAAGCGGCGCAAAGATGGCTCATTTAGACCATTCCATCGCCGATCTGGCCATTATCCTTATTACGGCAGGCATCGCCACGATTCTTTTCAAGTGGCTGAAACAGCCTGTCGTATTGGGATATATCGTCGCCGGATTTATTGCCGGCCCCTATATCACGTGGCTTCCTACCGTAACGGAAATGGAGAACGTGAAGATATGGGCGGAGATCGGCGTCATCTTCCTTTTATTCGCCTTAGGCCTTGAGTTTAGTTTCAAGAAGCTGATCGACGTAGGAGGTACGGCGACGCTCGCTACCCTGATCAATATGGGATCGATGATCGTGATCGGTTATGTGGTCGGGCGGTTGCTGGACTGGTCGCCTATGAACAGTATCTTTCTCGGGGGGATGCTCTCCATGTCTTCGACGACGATTATTATAAAGGCGTTCAACGATATGGAGCTTCAGAAGCAGAAGTTTGCGGGCATTGTTTTCGGGATGTTGATCGTGGAAGACCTGGCGGCCATCCTGATGATGGTGTTGCTGTCGACTGTTGCCGTCAGCCATAAATTTGAGGGAGGGGCATTGTTGAACAGCCTGTTCCGGCTGATCTTTTTTGTGACGGTCTGGTTTATCGTCGGGATATACCTGATCCCTACATTCCTGAAAAAGGCAAAGAAATACCTCAACGACGAAACCTTGCTGATCGCCTCGATAGGCCTCTGCCTGGGCATGGTACTGTTTGCGTCGAAGGTGGGTTTTTCTGCCGCGTTGGGGGCGTTTATCATGGGGTCGATATTGGCGGAAACGGTCAAGGCCAAACAGATCGAACACCTGATAGGGCCTATCAAGAATCTATTTGGGGCGATCTTTTTCGTTTCGGTGGGTATGATGATTGATCCGGCGGTCATTATGGGGAACGCCGGGTTGATCCTTATCCTGACGGCCGTCGTACTCGCGGGGCGTATCGTCTTTGCCACGCTGGGGGTGCTGGCTTCGGGCGAGGGGTTGAAGGTGGCTGTCCAGTCGGGATTCAGCCTGGCGCAGATCGGCGAGTTTTCGTTTATCATCGCTACGCTCGGTATGAGCCTGGGGGTGATCAGCGGCAACCTGTACCCGATCATCGTCGCCGTATCGATCATTACGACCTTTACGACGCCCTATTGCATACGCATCGCCACGCCGGTTTACCATGCCATAGAGAAACGCCTGCCCCTCCGGTCGAGGGAAAAGATCATCGAGGGCTATGCGCGGTCTAACCTCAAGACGGTCAACAAACAAAACGATTGGAACCGCCTGCTGAAAAGTATTCTGCAGCTCGTCGCCATGTACGCGACGATTTCGCTGGCGACCATCTTTGCCTGCGAACAGTTTATTACCCCTTTTATTACGGCAAACATTCCCGGCGTATGGGGGCATATCGTCTCCGCCACGATTGCGCTTCTGTTGATCGCTCCTTTCCTGCGTGCGATAATGATGAAGAGGAACCGCTCTACCGAGTTCCGTAACCTCTGGGACGACAGCCATTTCAATCGCGGCGCACTGATCTCGCTGATCGCTTTACGGGTAAGTATCAGCGGCGTCCTGATCCTGATGGTGCTGATCCCGTTGTTTCCGAGTTATACGTTGTTGATGGTGGTCGTTTCCATGGTGGTGACGGCGCTTATTATCTATTCCCAAGGGTTCAAGAAACAGTCCAGGCGTATGGAAGCCCGTTTCCTCGAAAACCTGAAACAGAAACAGCTTCACGACGAACGGTCGGCGGGTATCCATCCGAAAGTAGCCCATGTCCTGCTGTCGAAAGATATCCATATCGAAGAGATCGAAGTTTACCCCCTCTCCCCAAAAGCCGGAAAGACCTTGCGCGAATTGAATTTCCGGGGACAAATGGGCGTCAGTATCGTCACCATCATCCGCGGAAACCGGAAGATCAATATTCCCGACGCCAACGAACGCCTCTATCCATACGACAGGATCATCGTAGCCGGGTCGGACGAAAACCTGCAAAAAATGGCCGGTCTCATCGAGGACAGCCATCAGGCGGTTGAAGACGAAGACGACCCGCAGCACCATGTCAACCTCTCGCAATTCATCATAGAAAGCGGCTCGCCCATGATCGGCAAATCCCTGCGTGAACTCGATATGCAGAAAAAGACGGAGTGTATGATTGTCGGGATCGAACGGGGCGGCGAATCCTATATCAACGTGTCATCCTCCCTTGTGCTGATGGAGGGCGACACCCTGCTGCTGGCCGGAGAGAAAGACAGGCTGGCGGCTTTTGAGAAGAACCTGAGCCTTACCGTTGAAGTGTAACGCCGTTACCAGGCCTTTGTCCCTACCCATACCGCCAACAGCCCTGCCAACACGCTGGCCGCCGTATACCAGACAGCTATCCAGGCATGTCCCGACTGGAAGAGCTGGATGTTTTCCGCCGAAAAGGTGGAGAATGTCGTATAGCCGCCACAGAACCCGGTCAGGAACAGCAACCTCAAATCGGGGCCGTCTACCGGTTGGCGCGTCAGAAAGGCGGATAACAGGCCGATCAGCAGGCAGCCCGATATGTTGACAAGAAAGGTACCCAAAGGGAAAAGGGTGTGGACATATTTCGTTACCACGGTAGAGGCCAGGTACCGCAGGATACTCCCCACTCCCCCACCCAATCCGACCAGGATCAAGGCCTTTATCATGATCGTCCGGTATACATGCGGTCGTAATAGCGGGTGTAATCGCCGGTGAGGATATCGTCTACCCACGACTGGTTATCGAGGTACCAGTAGATCGTTTTTACGATCCCCTCTTCGAAGCGGGTTTCCGGTTGCCATCCCAGCTCTGTGGCGATCTTCTGCGGGTCGATGGCGTAGCGTCGATCGTGTCCGAGGCGGTCTTTGACGAACGTGATCAGGCCATCGTTTATCCAGTCTATCCTGATCTCGCCGCCGGCATCCGTTTCCCTTTTTTTCAGCGCCCGGCGATAGTGGGGATGCTCGGCCATAATCCGGTGGATCGTGTGGATGACCAGTTTGACGATCTCGATATTCTGCTTTTCGTTATGCCCGCCGACGTTGTATGTTTCGCCCGTTTTCCCGCGGTGCAGGACAAGGTCTATGGCTTTGCAGTGATCTTCCACATACAGCCAGTCGCGCACATTCGTGCCGTCGCCGTAGACGGGCAATGAGCGTCCCTCCAGGATATTCTTTATAATCAGCGGAATCAGTTTTTCGGGGAAATGATAGGGGCCGTAATTGTTTGAGCAGCGGGTGATCGTCACCGGCATTTTGTAGGTGTCGTGATAGGCTTTCACAAAGAGGTCGGCGCTGGCTTTGGAGGCGCTGTAAGGGCTGCGCGGGTCTAAGGGCGTCGTCTCATGGAAATAGCCCTCGTTTCCCAGGCTGCCGTAGACTTCGTCGGTCGATACCTGATGGAAACGAACGCCCTCTTTCCAAAGCGGATAGCCGGCTTCGTCCTTTCCCGCCACCCATGCCCGGCGTGCGGCATCCAGCAGGTTCTGCGTCCCCAGGATATTGGTCGTCAGGAATAGCTGCGGGTGGTCGATGCTCCTGTCGACATGGCTTTCGGCAGCGAAATTCACCACGTAATCAAACGGATAGTCGGAGAAAAGCGCCTCCAGCAACCGTCGGTCGCCAATATCCCCCTTTACGAACGTACACCGTTCGTCCGCCACCTCCCCGGCGATGGTTTTCAGGTTGCCCGCATACGTCAGGAGATCCAGGACGACGATGTTGATACCGGCAGGATAGGTCGCCAGCATGTACTTGACAAAATTCGCTCCGATAAAACCGGCGCCGCCGGTGACCAGATATGTTTTCATAATGATTGCTTTTGATGATAGATAAAATTCGTTTCGGCATCCGCCAACAAGGGCGCCTGCCTGTCTTTATCCGACAGGGTCAACTCCTTTACGCCGCCGATCCTCCGCCAGTCGATGCCGAAGTGGGGATCGTCATAGCGGACGCTGCGTTCATAAGCCGGCATGTAGGGATTATCCACTTTATAGGTGAAGACCGTCCGCTCTTCCAACACCAGGAAGCCATGCGCAAAACCGCGCGGGATAAACAGCTGCCGTTTGTTTCCGGCGCTCAGCTCCACCGCTATATGTTGGCCGAAAGTGGGGGAATCCCGTCTCAGGTCGACCGCCACATCCCATACGGCGCCTTGAATGACCCGCACCAGTTTGGCCTGTGAAAACGGGGCGAGCTGGTAATGCAATCCCCTCAATACCCCTCGTGAAGAGCATGATTCATTCTCCTGAATAAAGCAAACCTCCCCGATATGCGCTTCAAACTCCGCTTGTTTGAACGCTTCAAAGAAATATCCCCGGGTATCATGGAGCACTTCCGGCTCCATCATCCATACGCCGGGGATAGCTGTTTCAATAAAGTTCATTCGCATGGATCCTTTTAGCCGATCATCTGTATGCTACGCTTGATAAAGCGGCTCAACGCTTCGCCTTTCAACATGCCTTTGCTCAGCAAAGCCAGGTCGATCAGTTCGTGTACGAGGCTGTTCGTCCCGGCATATTCCGCTAAGATAGCCTGCTGCTGCCGGCGCAATTCATCCAGTTTCTTCTGCGTATTTTCCAGGTCTTCCTTTTCTTCCGCAGGGATCTCTTCCTTTTCCTCTTCCTTTTTGTCCTGTTTGTCATGCAGGTCGGCGAGGCGCGCCTCCCATCCTTTGATATCCGCCTGAATCGGCGCAACTTTATCGGCGCAGGCCGTTTCCCCGTCGGCCAGTACTTTCTTTACCAACTCATGGTCGGTGTTGAGCGTCAGGTTGTAATGGTCGGGCATCTCGCCGTAGAACGACAGCCCGGGTTGCATGGCCGACATCTCACGCATACGCCGCATGTATTCGCTTTGCGTCAGCATGACCGGATTGCCCGTTTCGCCCAGTGATTCGAACGTGACGGAAAAGTCCGCCTTTTCGAGCTTCGGCATCTGGCTTTTAAACAATTCCTCCAACAGGTGTTTCTGATCGTCATTCAGCTCAATCTGACCGGCGTCGGCCTTACGGATAATACGGTCGATGGTATCGCTGTCCACCCGTACGAACTGTGATTTTTCGAGCTTTTGTTCCAATTGTCCGGCAATATGTATGTCAAGCTGGCCATCCATGAGTAAGACGCCGTACCCCTTATCTTTTGCCGTCTGGATATAGCTGTACTGCTCTTCCGTGCTGTTGGTGTAAAGATAGATCAGGTTACCCTCTTTGTCGGTCTGGTTCTCTTTGATCAGCGTCTTGTATTCTTCGAGCGTATAATACTTACCGTCTACATCTTTCAAGAGGGCGAACTTCTCCGCACGCTCATAGAACTTCTCTTCACTCAGCATGCCGTACTGGATGAACAGCTTCAGGCTATCCCATTTCTCTTCGAATTGCGGACGGTCATTTTTGAAGATCTCTTCCAACCTGTCAGCCACTTTCTTCATGATATGGTTCGATATCTTCTTCACGTTCTGATCGCTTTGCAGATACGAACGGGAGACATTCAGCGGAATATCCGGCGAATCGAGTACGCCGTGAAGCAAGGTCAGAAATTCAGGGACGATCCCCTCTACCGAGTCGGTGACGAAGACCTGGTTGGAATACAACTGGATCTTATTCCGGTTCAGGTCAATGTTGTTTTTGATACGGGGGAAATACAGCGCCCCTGTCAGGTTAAACGGGTAATCGACATTCAGGTGGATCCAGAACAGCGGCTCATCGCTCATGGGGTAAAGATCCTGGTAGAATTTCCGGTAATCTTCGTCGGCCAGTTCGGAGGGTTTACGTGTCCAGAGCGGTTTGGTGTCGTTGATGATATTGTCTTCATCGGTATCGGTATATTTACCCTCTTTCCATTCCTGCTTCTTTCCGAAAGCGATCGGGACGGGGAGGAAGCGGCAGTATTTCTTCAACAGGCCGGCGATCCTTTCCTTGTTCAGGAAATCCTTGTTGTCGTCGTCGATATAGAGGATAATGTCGGTTCCCCGCTCCTCTTTTTCCGCCTCTTCGAGCGTATATTCGGGATTCCCCTCACAGCTCCACCGCATCGGTACGGCGCCCTCTTTATACGACTTCGTCACGATCTCCACTTTCTTCGAGACCATAAACGTAGAATAGAAACCCAGGCCGAAATGCCCGATAATGGAAACGGCATCGTTTTTGTATTTCTCCACAAACTCTTCCGCACCCGAAAAGGCGATCTGGTTGATATACTTGTCGATCTCTTCCGCCGTCATACCGATACCGCGGTCGCTCACCGTAATCGTACCCGCCTTTTCATCCAGTTTGATATGGATCGTCCTATCGCCGGCCTCCCCTTTAAATTCGCCTACCGAAGCCAGCGTGTTTAGCTTTTGAGTAGCATCTGTCGCATTCGAAACAATCTCGCGTAAAAAAATTTCATGATCACTGTACAAAAACTTTTTAATAATCGGGAAGATGTTCTCGCT
>JAISRY010000032.1 GCA_031273385.1 Tannerellaceae bacterium
GATTGCTTCACTGCGTTTATAATGACGAGAATTTACAATCGGCTAAAAATCAATCAATTCTCGTCATTCCCCCTTTTTGATAAACCTGGTTTATTGGGTACTCGCAATGACGGATACTATTTGATTTTCAGGTGATTACAATCAAGCGTATATTAATTCTGTAAATGCTATCATTCTGTAAATGCTGATTCAGGCGATGTCAAATAGGTCGGGAGCAATTTCAAATGGGACGGGAGCTATTTTTTTTCGGACGGGAGCTATTTTTATTTGCTCCCGTCCCATTCTGGAAATGCTGTAATCCTGAAAATGCTGATTCTGATGCTTTTTTTATCTTTGCCTATCTCCTTGCCTATGTCCTTGCCTATCAGAATTCTCTTATCCAATGCGGGTTTGAGGCATTATTTTGTGTGTAAATGGTAACCCTCCTTGCCTATCTCCTTGCCGATCACCTTGTCACTCACTACATATATATTAAAAAGAAAAAAAAAGAAAATAAGAAATAGGCGTTCCGCCTTTTTTTTCATTTTTCTTTTTTTTCTCTGCCTTTTGTCCGCCACAAAGATGCTATAATTGAAAAAATGTCGTATCTTTGTTGCCATAGTAGTGCCCGTTTTGCATACCGTAGGAATTGCAGGCGGGTTTATTTTTTAAAAGAACAAATGGTATGTCCTGTATATTGGCTATTGAAACGTCTACTTCTACCTGTTCGGCGGCTTTGTCTGTCGATGGCGTCGTCCTTTTTGAGAAATCGTCCGGCGACGGGCCCTCCCATGCCGCCCTGTTGGGGGTGTATGTCGAAGAGGCGTTTTCGGTACTGAAAAGGCAAGCCCTGAAGCCGGACGCCATCGCCGTAAGCAACGGGCCGGGCTCCTATACGGGGCTTCGTATCGGCGTATCCATGGCCAAAGGGTTGTGCTATGGTCTGGGGATTCCGTTGCTGAGTATCCCCACGCTGAAGATCATGGCTTCGGGAGTGGCCGGGCGGTATGCCGAAGCAGGCGGCGCCCTCTATTGCCCCATGCTTGACGCCCGCCGGATGGAGGTCTATGCCGCCATATATGATGCGGACTTACGGTTGCTCAGGAAGACGGCAGCCGATATCGTGACGGCGGACACCTACGCCCCTTTTCTTGAAAAGAACATCCTCTATTTCTTCGGCAACGGCGCCGCCAAATGCAAAGAGGTCATCGCCTCGCCCAACGCCCGCTTCATGGAGGATATCCATCCGCTGGCCGTCGATATGATCCCTTTGGCGGAGGAGGCTTTCGAGGGGAAACAGGTGGAAGACCTCGCCTATTTCGAGCCTTTTTACCTGAAAGAGTTTACCGGTACGATTGCAAAAAACAAGTTATTTTAAGAGCGTATGAACAGACTGTCATTCTTTTTCCCGATGCTTCTTTTTCTCCTTTTCCTTTGCATGGCAATGGCCTGTACAGAGAAAAACGGTTTTGAAGCGGCCGTGCGTATGGCTGTAAACAAACAGATGCAAACCTATCCCGCGTCGACACTCAAGGATCTGTACAAGAGCTTTTTCCAGGATAAGTTCGGGCCGGGGCACCTGATCGGCGATACGGCAGCCGCCGGGGACTATTTGAGGCGGGAATTGGCCTCCTATTCCGAAACCAAAGGAGAGGCGGCGGAGCCGACGGGTTGGGAGGGGAACTTCTACCGCGTCAACCTGTCGGTCGTGAAGAACCGTCAGGTACCCTACGGCCTGTTCCTCGACGCCTTTATCCGCAGTGCAAACGAGGTTCAGCCGCCCTCTGTCGCCGCATGGAAGAGGGAGTGGAAGCGGATTGAAGCCGTTATCCGTTCGATGAACCTCCCCCTACCCGGCTATGAGGCAGACCGCAGTGAGATCGACAGCCGGCTGGATCAGGGGAATTATATCGGCCACCACAGCGAATCGTATGAAGCGCTGTATTCCCCTCATTACCGTATCGTGCAAAAAGAGATTTTTGAAAAGGAGCTATTGCCGCTCATCTCTTTTTGAGCACCCCCGTCCATGTCTTGACCAGCACGTCGTGGTGGTATATCGCCCCCTCGACATGGCAGACGTCGCCCTGTCGGGAAGAGATTTCAAAGCCGTTGAAGCCGGTGTTCTCTACTTTGAAGCGGTTGTACAGATGGTTCCTGTCGGCATGGTATGTCCCGTACCGCGTCCCGAAATCCGGAAGCTCGTTCGAGACGAAGTGGAATGAGTTGGGCAACGTTTTCCTGATGACCATCTCGTCGTCTACCTTTTCGTGATCCTCCCCGAACCAGGTACGCCGGATGATATGATCGGGGAAGACGCGGATCGAATCCCCTCCGCTTTTTACTTCAACGCCTTTTTGCGGATAGGTAACCTCCATCGAGAGCGTCCATTCCGCGGTTTCCGATAACAGATGTTTTGATTCCATAGTATTGTATATATAGTATTTGTTGATGAACGGCTATTTTATGATATACACATCCTCGTCCGGTTTTTTCATGAAGTACTCTTCACGGGCGAAACGCTCAAGCCCCTCCTTATTGGTATGGAGGTCTTTCAGTTTCCGGCTGTTCACCTCGATCTCGTCCTTGTAGTGTTTGATCTCCCTTTCCAGGCTGCGTATCTTCTCATCGTAGGTATAACGTTTATACAAATTACTGTCTCCGGTCGTAAAGGTGAAAACGACAAACCCGATAGTAATCAGCCAATAACCGTTTATTTTCGATAAGCGCGCCCTGTAAAACTCTTTTATGTGAAACATAGCATGATCTTTTTGCAAAGGTAAATGAATTATTTTGTTTATCTTTGTATTAAGAAGAATAAAAAACAGGAAAAAGCATGGATAACTATATCGTATCTGCAAGAAAATACAGACCCTCTACTTTCCGGAGCGTTGTAGGACAGAAATCATTGACGACAACATTAAAGAACGCTATCTCAACCAATAAGCTTGCGCACGCTTACCTTTTCTGCGGTCCGCGCGGCGTGGGGAAAACCTCCTGTGCGCGTATTTTTGCCAAGACGATCAATTGCCTTGACATCACGCAGGATGGCGAAGCGTGCAACGCATGCGAATCCTGCCAGGCGTTTAACGAACAGCGTTCGTATAATATCCACGAACTGGATGCCGCCTCCAACAACTCGGTCGACGATATCCGCTCCCTGATCGACCAGGTACGCATCCCGCCGGCCATCGGGAAATACAAGGTCTTTATCATCGACGAGGTACACATGCTGTCTTCGCAGGCGTTCAACGCTTTCCTGAAAACACTCGAAGAGCCGCCCCACCATGCGCTGTTCATCCTGGCGACGACGGAGAAACACAAGGTGCTTCCCACGATCCTGTCCCGCTGCCAGATCTATGACTTCTCGCGTATATCGGTTGCCGATATGGTCGAACACATGGAACATGTGGCTTCGCTCGAACAGGTAACCGCCGAACCCGAAGCGCTGAACGTCATCGCACAAAAGGCGGACGGCGGTATGCGCGACGCCCTGTCGGTCTTTGACCAGGCCGTAAGCTTTACCAACGGGAATATCACCTACCAGGCCGTCATCGACAACCTGAATATCCTGGATTACGACTACTATTTCCGCTTCACCGACGCGATGCTCCGGGGAGAGGTCTCTTCCGCCATGTTGACGCTGAACGAGGTGATGGGCAGGGGATTTGACGGGCAAAACATCATAACGGGCTTGGCGACCCATTTCCGCGACCTGCTGGTGTGCAGGGACGAAGCGACGCTGGCGCTTTTTGAAGTCGGCGCCTCGATCCGCGACCGCTACAGGGAGATGGCCAAACGTTGTCCCGAAAAGGTACTCTATAAAGCCATCGAGCTGGCAAACGCCTGCGACCTGAATTACAAGGCGAGCCGCAACAAGCGGTTGTTGCTGGAGCTGACGCTCATCCAGTTATGCCAACTGACCAACCCCGAACCGGTCAGCCCCCAACCGTCGCTGCAACCCGTCGCCACAGCCCCGGCTGCCCCAAAAAGCGGAACGACCACCACCACCCAGCTACCGCCCGCGGCGCCCGTCCTACCGCCGAAAGAGACTCCGCCCCCCGCCCCTCCCAAGAAAAGCGCAACCCAACCGCCCGTCAGCACCTCCCTCAAAGAGATTGCCAACGATAAAGCCAAAGGGCAAGCCGTCGCACAGCCCACACCGGCAGAGGAGGGGATCGCCACCCCTTTTCTTCAGGACGACCTGGTCACCTACTGGGATGAATACCTGGAAACGATCGAGAACAATATGTACCTGAAAAGCACCATGATCAATTGCAAACCCGTGCTACAGGAGAATTTCCATTTTGAAGTGACCATCCACAACCCCGGACAGCAGGAAGAGCTGATAAACAACAGCATCAACATCCTCCCTTTCCTGCGTCACCGCCTAAAAAACAATCACGTCCAAATGCGTATCCGCATCAGCGACACCACAGAAAAGAAACCCGCCTACACCTCCGCCGAGAAATACGAACACCTCTTAGAAATCAACCCCGCCATCGAAAAACTAAAAACCGAATTTAACCTCACCGTAGATTAGGCTTCGACAAGCTCAGCCACCGCGCTCGGTTTTCGCCCTCTCGATGGGGGTGGTGTCCCGTCGGGGGGGGGGGGGGGGGTGGCGGTTGGGGGGTGGTGGGGGGGGGGGTGGGTGTGTGGGGGGG
>JAISRY010000095.1 GCA_031273385.1 Tannerellaceae bacterium
CCAGCATACATCCCGTCAGGAACAACCCGTCGCCGAAAATCGCCTCCACCTCGTCCTTAAAGCACACGCCGACAATGCCGACCGGTACCATGGACAAAAGGATTTTACACACCATTTTCGTCTCTTCGCTCCAGCTGAAACGAAAGAGCGCTTTAAACAGCACCGACACTTCAGCCCACAACACGACAAGCGTACTGCATACCGTCGCCGCATGTACGGTCACGGCAAACGCCAGGTTTTCCTCCCCATCAAGGCCAAACAAGGCGCTCCCGATCAGTAAATGCCCACTACTGCTGACCGGAAGAAACTCCGTAAGCCCCTGTACTATACCCAAAATCAACGCTTCAATCCAACTCATTCCTTCTCCCTTTTATCTTTACTGTTTTTCAGGATGCCGACAACCATCAACCCGAAACCGATGATCGTCACCAGAGGGGCTACCACGATACGGCGCGTACTGAATATCTCCGGGTTGAACGATATCCCGTCCTCCGAACCGCCGCCGCTCATCAAGACAAACCCGATAATAATAATGCATACCGAAACGGCGATGATTACGAAGTTCTCTTTCCCGAAAGCAAAATCTTTTTTATCCATTTCTCTATCTTTCAGTATTTATAAATAATATAGTTTATCGACATCCAACCGCAAATATTTATTGACGGACACGACCGTAGCCATCACCGACAGCAATATCCCCAGTATAATAACAACGGAAAAAACCACAAATAACGTATGCACATCCAATACCGAAACGAATCCCTTCAGCTCGTTCTGCAAATAATACAACACCCCGGTCAGCATACCTATGGCCAACAGGGCGGCAAAGACGCCGCTCATCATATTGTAGCCGATCAGGGGCTTCCGGATAAAGGCGGAGGTCGCGCCGACCAGCTTCATCGTATGGATCAGGAAACGTTTGGAATAGATCAGCAGGCGAATCGTATTGCTGATCAACACAAACGATATGATCATCAGCATAAATGCCAGCGTCAAAAGCACCAGCGTCACATGCTTCATATTCTCGCTCACCATCTGCATCATGTCTTTCCGGTACAACAGCTCGGAGACGGAGGTATAGGATTTGATCCGCTTTTCAATCACCTGGAGGCTGTCCGGATTGGCATATGCGGAATGTAATTTCACCTCGATAGAGGCCTGGAGCGGATTAAAGCCCAGGAACGTCTCCGGATTCTCCCCGATCTCCTCTTCCAGCTCTTTGGCCGCCTGCTCCTTGGAGATATATTCCGTCGACTTGATAAACGGCAACCCGTTCAGCGTCTTCTGTATCCTCTTGATATCGGCTTCCCTCTGGCTATCCTTTAATACAATGGAAAAAGTGATATTCTCTTTCACATAAACGGACAATTTATTCCCCAATAACCCCATTAAAAAAATAAGCCCCAACAGGAAAAGCACCAAAGCGATACTAATTACAGAAGTAAAACGGGAATTGAAAAATGAAACGGAACTAATCTTTTTATTCTCTGCCATCAGAAGCCCTGTATTTACAATTAAACAAACCGGGGAATCCATACGTACATAATTCCCCAATTTTCTTGCAAAAGAACAAATAATTTACGGAACAACATCGCCATTTACATTTCTTTAACCAATCCCCCGCAACCGGTCATTCCTCCAGCGGTTCGCCGAAAAGCGTAGCGGAAGAGGCCTTATGGATGCGCACCCGCACAAACTGCCCGATCCGGTAATTTTTCTTATCGAAAATCACCACCTTATTCTGGCTCGTCCGCCCATACAGCTGGTCGCGGGAACGCTTGGAAAACCCCTCGGTCAGCACCTCAAACTCTTTCCCGATGTCGCGCATATTGCTCTGTTCCGACAAGGTATTCTGCAGGTCGATCATCCCCTGCAAACGCCTGACCTTTTCCTCCTCCGGAATATCGTCCGCCAGATGCTTCGAGGCATACGTACCCGGGCGTTCGGAATATTTAAAAAGGAACGAAGAGTCATACCCCACCTCCCGCATCAGGGAAAGCGTCGCCTCGTAATCCTCCTCCGTTTCGGAATGAAACCCGCAAAACAGGTCGGTCGAAACGGCGCACCCGGGCAGTATGCGGCGAATAGCGGCAATCCGTTCCAGGTACCACTCACGCGTATATTTGCGGTTCATAATCTTCAGCATACGCGAACTGCCCGACTGTGCCGGCAGGTGGATATGCTTGCAAATGTTCGGATAAGCGGCCATCACCCGGAGCGTATCGTCGCTCATATCTTTGGGGTGGGAGGTGGTAAAACGCACCCGCATATCCGGCGCCTCCTCCGCCACTTTCCGCAAAAGCACAGGAAAGGTAACCGCCTCATCCCCGGTATCAAACAGGTAGGAATTGACATTCTGTCCCAACAGGGTAACTTCTCGGAACCCCTTTTCTTTCATATCCCGCACCTCATTCAAAATGCTCTCCACATCGCGGCTACGCTCCCTGCCCCGCGTATAGGGCACGATGCAATAGGAGCAGAAGTTGTTGCACCCGCGCATAATCGAAACAAACCCCGAAATATGAAGCCCGCCCATCTTCAGGGGGATCACATCCTTATAGGTTTCCTGCGTCGAGAGCTCTACATTAATGGCTTTTTCGCCATGTTCCACCGCCCCTATCAGATGGGGCAGGTCCATATAGGAATCAGGCCCCACCACCAGGTCGACCTGGTAGGTATGGATCAGCTCCTCCTTTACCCGTTCCGCCATACAGCCCAGCACGCCAATGATCAGGGACCTCTTTTTCCGCTTCAACGAGCGGAAAAACTGAATCCTTCCATAGATCTTCTGTTCGGCATTCTCCCTTACGGAGCAGGTATTGGCAAAAACGGCATCCGCCTCCTCGATCCTGTCCGTCATCCTGTACCCCGCCATTTGCATAATCGAGGCCACCACTTCGCTGTCGGAGACATTCATCTGGCATCCGTAGGTCTCAACAAACAATTTCTTCTCTTCATGCTGAGAAACAGGTTTTATATCAGCTTTATGTTCATCGTAAATCATTCCACAACTTGTTAATTATATTTAAATACAGACGTATGCTAAAAAAAATCCCTCTGAATATTTGCGCATATTAAATCTGCTATTTATTTTTGTATCGAAAAACGTAAATTTTTTCATAGTTAAGGTTTTGGTTAAATCGAATAAGGGTGGCTGCGAAGTTACCCTTATTCACTTTTTATACCCCCTTATAGCGCTTAATCTCTCTTTTATATCCGATTATTCTTTTCATATCCAATTATTCTTCTTATTTTTGACCTGCAAAAATAATCAAAGTTATGGAAAACTTAGGCGATTGGCTCTATATTGTGATATTAATCATTGCCGGAATCAGCGGTTTGCTGAGCGCCGGAAAGAAGAAAAGGCGCCAGGAAGAGATTCCCGGAGAGGTATTTACAGACGAAGCCCCAGCAGAAACCTGGCATCAACCTCAGCAAAGCCCGGAAAGAATCAAACGCCCCAAAAAAAGAAAACCGTCGCCCTCCCCATCCCCTTTCCTCTCATCCGAAAGAGACCTAAAGCCCTCGATCCGGCCTACCCATTTCGAAAGCTACGATGAAGAAGAAAAGCCCCCCCTCATATCCGCCGACACCCTTTCCGACACC
>JAISRY010000232.1 GCA_031273385.1 Tannerellaceae bacterium
GACGATTACGCGGTATGGTGCGGTGATGATTGATAACTCCAGCGCATTCCGTATGGAGAATGACGTGCCCCTGGTGGTGCCCGAAGTCAATGCCGCAGATGCCTTGAACCGTCCGCGCGGGATTATTGCCAATCCCAATTGTACGACAATCCAGATGGTCGTAGCGTTAAAAGCGATCGAAAAGCTGTCCCATATCAAACGGGTACATGTCTCCACCTATCAGGCGGCCAGTGGAGCCGGCGCAACGGCGATGGCCGAGCTGGTGAAGCAGTACGAACAGTTGCTGAAAGGCGAGGAGCCTACGGTGGAGAAGTTCGTTTACCAACTGGCGTATAACCTGATTCCGCAGGTAGACCTATTCACCGGGAACGGATACACGAAAGAGGAGATGAAGATGTATAACGAAACGCGCAAGATCATGCATTCGGATGTGGAGGTGAGCGCAACGTGCGTTCGCGTGCCGGTTATCCGTGCGCATAGCGAAGCGATATGGGTAGAGACGGAACGCCCCATCGACGTAGAGGAAGCCCGCAAAGCGTTTGCCGGGGCGGAGGGTATTGTTCTGCAGGACGAGCCGGCCAACAGGGATTACCCGATGCCGCTGTTCGTTGCCGGGGAAGATCCGGTGTATGTAGGCCGTATCCGCAAGGATTTGTCCAACCCGAACGGGCTTACTTTCTGGACGGTCAGCGACCAGGTCAAAAAGGGCGCCGCCCTGAACGCCGTACAGATCGCCGAATACCTCGTCAGGGCAAAAAGCATTTGAAGCGAAACGCCCCCTCCCCTCCGGGTTACATCATAGCCCTGTAAACGACGACCCTCGCCTTTTCCGCCAGGCGGACGGTGAAGCTATCGTGCAGGGCTTCGTTCAGTGTGCCCTGCCACCAGGAGGTTAGCTTCCGCCGGTCGATCGGCCAACGGAGGTTTTCCGTACTGATCTCCGCTTCGGGATTAAGGGAGAAGATAGAGACCTGCTGGCGGGGGCGGCTCTGAAGCGTTGCCGTTTTGAGCAAAGGGGTGAACAATCCGTAGTCGCTGAGCATCTCTACCCGTTGAAAGAGAGGGGCGTAATCGAGCAGGAGCGATATGTTGCCCAGCGAGTGGTCTTCCCTGAGTCCGGTAGCGCCAAGGATCAGCGCCTCTTCATGTCCGGCGGCATGGACGAAGCGTATTGCTTTGGTCAGGTCGTTCGTCTCCTGATCCGTGTCGGCATGGAGGCGGCCGGCATACCTCAGGCGCATACCGGGAGGAATACTGTCCAGGTCGCCCACGATGGCTGCCGGGGCAAAGCCTCTTAGGTGAAGCGCTTCAACCGCCCCGTCGCAGGCGACGATCACAGAGGCCTTTTCCAGCAAACCGAGGACAACCGGCGAGGTGGGGAAACGGCCATTCGCCATCACAACGCAATCATAAGGCGTTAGCATCTATCTTTACTCCTTTCTTTTTCCATCTATCATATCCTACGAAAGCCAATATGGTGTAGCAAAGATACAGAAACATGGTAGGATACAACGCTAATGTATAATAAATGTATATGGACAGGGCATCCGCCACGATCCAGAAAAACCAGTGTTCGACGATCCGGCGGGCAAGCATCCACATGGCCACAATCCCGATGGCGGTGATCACCGCGTCGCCCACCGGAACCGTCGAATCGGTATGGCGGCTTAATATATAATGTATAAAGAGGCAGAGGGCGGCCAGCAAAAAGAGGAGGGCGACAGCCTGCCGTCCCGTGATATGCCGGTACAGGATCGTTTCCGGCGGGGCGGCCTCCGCCACCTGTGCCCGCCGGCCACGGCCTCCCCATTGCCGGAAGCCGTAGATACTGATCAGGACATAATACAGGTTCAGCCCCATCGTGGCGTATACCTTTGAAGAAAAGAAGACGAACACGTAGACCAGCGACGTGACGATCCCCACCACCCACATGGCACGGTGTTGCCTTATCTCAAGATAGAGATAAAGCAACCCGGTGACCACTCCGAAATACTCCAGCGCCATCAGAACCGTATCGTAAACCGCGCCATCGCATGGGCGCCGGCTTGGGTGAAGTAACCGTCGTCCTTTTTGCGGACGCCGTTTTCGATGTAGGAATAGACCCATGCATTGGTCTCGTAGGATGCGTTGAAGAGGTTGTTGACCGTCACGTCAACGCTGACCTCTTTCACAAACGCCGGCTTGAAGGTGTAACCTACGCGCAGGTTGTTCACGAACCAGGCGTCGATCGAACGGTCTTTGTCCGACGTATTGTCGATGTACTGCCGTCCGGCGTGCTGCGAAAGAAAGCTTGCCGAGAATCCTTTCCACGTGAAGTCGAAGCAACTGTTGGCGATGACGCCGGGCGAAAAAGCGATATCGGTCGTCCCCAGGTGTCCGGCCTCCTGTCCGCCGCTGTCCCAATTGTCCACATATTCGGTAAAGCCTTTTATCTTGTTGCGGCTCAACGTCAGGTTGCCGTTCCAGCCGAGCCACGGGGCGATGCGCAGGCCGGCGGCCAGTTCCACCCCGGCGCGGTAGCTGTCTTTGATGTTGGTCGTGAGGGCTTCGCCTATCTCGCTGATCTTGCCGGAAAGGATCAGCTGGTTGGTATAATCCATATAATAGAGGGTTGCGCCGATATGGAAGAGGCTGCCATGGAAACGGTATCCGGCCTCGTAATCGTAGAGCGTTTCGTGGGTGGGGTGTTCGCCGGGGGCGGCTTCGGTGAAGTTGTCGCGGTTCGGCTCGCGGTTGGCTACCGAAAAGGAGATGAACGCGTCGTGCCCGCCGTGCGTATAATTAAGCCCTGCCTTGGGATTGAAGAAGTTCCAGTTTTTGTCTACGTTCACATGGTCTCCCGCCTTGTCGTCGCTGCCCTGTATGGAATAGGCGATGCCGCGGTACTGCATATCCAGGTAGCCGTTCAGCGAGGGGAGGAATTGGTAGTTGGCTTTTGCGTATAGGCTATAATCCAGCTTCTTCCCGGTATTGCGGTAATACTCGTAATCGGGCGAGGGGAGGGCGTTGGCGGTTTTTGCCCAAAGTACCCGCCCGAAGTGGTCGCCGGCGTAGTTGTTGACGGCGCTTCCGGCGGTCAGTTGCAGCATCTCGCTCCGGTAGTTGATGCTGTATACGCCGCCGTAGAAATCATTGTCCAGCCACTTGCGGCGGACGAGGTCGGTGCGGCTCGCCTGGCTACCGTCCGGCGCGGTATAGGGAGGGAGCTTATAGTCGGCGTATTTGGCGCCGGCCTTATAGTCTTCGTAGTAACCGGCGCCGCGGGTGTAGTGCAGCGTCAGGTTGGTGTTCCAGTAGTCGCCCAACCGTTGGCTGCCGGTGAGGTGGTAATGCTGCTGCCGGTAATTGTCGGTCTGGTTGTCGTAGAACCTGACGACGTCTCCCTCCCGGTATTCCCCGCAGGAGTTGTAGGTACGGTTGCCCTTTTCCAACTGTTGGGAGGAGACGCCGTTCCATGCCTGGTAGGTGACTTCGTCGCTGCCGAAGGCCTGGAATTTCAGGAGCGTCCGCTCGCCATACCAGGCGGCGGAGAGGTAGTAGGACGACATCTTCGCCCAGGCGCGGTCGATAAAGCCGTCGCTACGGATGTTGGAGTAGCGGGCGTCCGCGACGAAATGGTCGTTCAGCAATCCCGTTCCGCCCTTTACGGTATGCTTCATCGTCCCGAACGAGCCGGCGGATACCGAATACTCCGCATTGGGCTTCATGGCGGAGCGTTCGGTTTGCATGGCGACGGTAGCCCCGAAAGCGGCGGCTCCGTTGGTGGATGTCCCTGCCCCGCGCTGTACCTGTACCGTCTCGACGGAGGAGGCGAAGTCGGGCATATTGACCCAGAAGACGCCATGCGACTCGGAGTCGTTCACCGGCACGCCGTTGACGGTGATATTGATCCGGTTGGCATCCGTCCCGCGGATACGGAAACCGGAATAGCCGATACCCGTACCGGCATCCGACGTCATAATAACCGAGGGGGAGGAGGAGATAAGGGAGGGGATTCCCTGCCCGTCGTTCCGGCGTGCGAGCTCCTCTTTCGAGATGTCCGTATAGGCTACGGGCGTTCCTTTAACGGCTTTGATCGCCGTAACGACCACTTCATCGAGCGATACGTCGCGGGCAATTTTAAACGAATCGACAGGCGACTCATCGGCCTGTACGTGAAAGGCTACCGCTGTGGCGGCCAAAACAAAAAATACACTTTTCATCCTTAGTCATTTACTAAATTAAACATGTTAGTTGAATAGGATAAGGCGTGTTTACGGAAGAATCATACCGAATAAAAGCGGCCGCTTTTTATTCTTATTCCCTTCGTCGGTATTATCCGCATCAGGTTATATGGGTATCATCTCAGCCTGCATATAAACAAGCACCCCTTAGTATTCGACTGCAAAGGAAAGAAAAAAAACCGACTGTGCAAAGTTGTCCCCCCTCGAAAAGTCTGTCATAAGTTTCGTCAGATTATTCAAAGGCGGCCTTAAGCCCCTTAAATTTCTTAAGCCTCTTAAGATTCTTAAGACCGCCTTTGAAGACTCCCCCCCGCTCGCGCGGATTAAGGCTGAAAGCCTTAGTGACGTACCCTTTCCCAAAAGAGGGTACATCCTTTTTTAGCGGGCAATGGAAATAATCGTATCTTTACGGCTATATTCTAAACTGTATGAAAAAAGGAAAGCTGCTGATTATTGATGATAATGAAGATGTTCTTTTTGCGCTGAATGTGTTGTTGGGGCCTTATATGGAAGAGATAAGGACGACTACGCAGCCTGAAAAGATCGGGTATTTTATGTCCCTCTTTACGCCGGATGTGATCTTGCTTGATATGAATTTCCGGCGCGATGCGATCAGTGGGCAGGAGGGGTTCTTCTGGCTGGAGAAAATAAGGGAGATCGATCCCGATGCCGTTATCCTGTTTATTACGGCGTATACCGATACCGACAAAGCGGTACGCGCCATAAAAGCGGGAGCGACGGACTTTATCCCCAAGCCGTGGGAAAAGGAGAAGCTGCTGGCTACGCTGTCGGCGGCGTTACAGCTCCGCGAAAGCCGTACCGAAGTGAAGAGCCTCCGCCAACAGGTGGCCGTCCTCAGTGAGCCGGACGAGATACATACCCCGATTATCGGGGAAAGCGATGCGATGAAAGCCGTCTTTTCTACCATCGAAAAGCTTCGTCATACCGACGCCAATATCCTCCTGCTGGGCGAGAACGGGACGGGGAAAGACCTCATTGCCGGCGCCCTCTGCCATCAGTCGCCACGCGCGGAAAAGGTCTTTGTCGGTATCGACCTGGGCAGTATACCGGAGCAACTGTTTGAGAGCGAGCTGTTCGGTTACGAGAAAGGCGCCTTTACCGATGCCCGGGCGGATAAGCCGGGGCGTATGGAGGTGGCTTCCGGAGGGACGCTTTTCCTGGATGAGATCGGCAACCTGAGTCTTTCCATGCAGGCCAAACTGCTGACGGCGATCGAGAAGAGGCAGATCGTCCGCCTGGGCGCGACGCATCCCATCCCGATAGATGTCCGCCTGATCTCCGCCACCAATGCCGATATCCACGAAAAGGCGGCGGAGGGTACTTTCCGGCAGGATCTACTCTACCGCATCAACACCATCGAACTGCATATCCCCCCCTTGCGCGAAAGGGGGAACGACATCCGTTTGCTCGCCGCCTATTTTTTGGAACGCTACGCCCGGAAGTACAAAAAGGCGGTGAAAGGGTTGGAGAAAGAGGCGGAGAATACCCTGATGCGCTATGCCTGGCCGGGAAATGTACGCGAACTGGAACACGCCATCGAACGCGCCGTTATCCTTTCCGACACCCCCCTCTTGAAGCCGTCCGATTTTATGCTCAAGCCGGCGGCGGCCTATAAAAAGGAAAAAGCGGGGGAGAGCCTGAACCTGAATATGCTGGAAAAGGAGGCCATCGAACGCGCCGTCCGCCGTGCCGAGGGGAATATGACCCGCGCCGCCGAACTGCTGGGCATTACCCGTTTCGCCCTTTACCGGAAATTAGACAAGCTGGGGTTATGAAACGGTACACCATATTCCTGAAAGTATTCCTCCTCACCCTCCTTTCGCTGGCGACGGCTTTCCTCACGGTAAAGGCCTTTTTCTTCACCGCCGCGATAGGCGGCTTGCTGGTTATTTTCCTCTCCGCCTCCCTTTACCGCGACCAGCAAAAGACCCTTTACCGGATGGAACACCTGATCGCCCGCATCCGTTACGGCGACATGAACCTCTCCTACCCCTCCACCGCGAAAGGGGTGGAAAAGACGCTTGTACAGGCGATGAACGAAGCCTTGTCCGTTTTCCGCTCGCGGCTGTTCCACTCGGTCATTGCCGAAGCCGAAAGCGAAGCGTGGCAAAAGCTGATCCGTGTCCTGACGCATGAAATCATGAACTCCGTCGCCCCCATTATCTCCCTCTCCGAAATCGTTTCCGAACGGGCGGAGCAGCACGGGATGAACGAGCAGGATTATGAGGTGATGGTACAATCCATACAGACGATCCACCGCCGCAGCAAAGGGTTGCTGAACTTTGTGGAGAGCTACCGCAAGCTGGCGCGTATCCCCGACCCCTCGCCGGCGCCATTCCCCGTAGCCGGCCTGCTCAAGGATATCCAGGCGCTGTTCTCTCCCGGCGGATATTCGTTCGCGTATACGGTAATGCCGCCCAACCTGTACCTGAACGCCGACCGCGCGTTGATCGAGCAGGCCTTGATCAACCTCCTGAAGAATGCCGCCGAAGCGTCGCCGGGGGAGGCGCCGCCTGTGGTGCGCGTGGATGCCTGTATTCGCGAGGGGGTACCGGTCATTGCGGTGACAGACCGTGGATGCGGCATCCTCCCCGAAGCACTGGACAAGGTGTTCGTCCCTTTCTATACCACCAAACCGGGAGGGTCGGGGATCGGGCTGAGCATCTGCCGCCAGATCATCCACCGCCATGGCGGAGAGATCACCGTCTCGTCGGAAACGGAAAAGGGAACCACCTTTACCCTCTGGTTTTCGCACCCCGAAGCTATCCGCTGATAAAAATATTCGATCACAAAACCGGAATCATATCTATTATTTTCCTATATTTGTCTTCACTATTTTTTTAATAGGGAGGGACAACGTCTATGAGCAACGTAAAAGATCCAAAAGCAGCCGACGAACAGTTGATACAACAGGCTTTCGACAGCCTGCTGAATGATTATCTCCATTCAAACCACCGGCGGAAAGTCGAACGTATCACAAAGGCGTTCACTTTCGCCCGCCATGCGCACGACGGCGTCAAACGCCTTTCGGGAGAGCCTTATATCATGCACCCGCTGGCCGTCGCCCAGATCGTATGCAGCGAGATGGGGCTGGGTTCTACGTCGATCTGTTCGGCGTTGTTGCACGACGTGGTGGAAGATGCCGACTATACGGTGGAAGATATCAAAAACATGTTCGGGGATAAGATTGCCCAGATCGTCGACGGGCTGACCAAGATATCGGGCGGTATATTCGGCGAACAGGCGTCGGCGCAGGCGGAAAACTTCCGGAAGCTGCTCCTCACCATGAACAACGACATCCGGGTGATCCTGATCAAGATAGCCGACCGCCTGCACAACATGCGCACCCTGGGCGCCATGCTGCCGGCCAAACAGTATAAGATCGCCGGGGAGACGCTTTACCTCTATGCCCCCCTGGCGCACCGCCTGGGGCTTTTCTCCATCAAGACGGAACTGGAAGACCTCAGCTTCAAATACGAACACCCCGAAGAATATGACTTTATACACCAACAGTTGAAATCGACCGAAAAGGCGCGGAACATGCTGTTCGAGCATTTTGCCGCTCCGGTCGACCCGAAGCTGAAAGCGCTGGGGCTGACCTACGAGATGCGCGCCCGCGTGAAATCGGCCTATTCCATCTGGAATAAGATGCAGGTCAAGGGGGTATCGTTCGAGGATATTTACGATATCTTCGCGGTACGGATTATTTTCGAGTCGTTGCCCGACGTGGACGACAAGAACGTCTGCTGGGATATCTATTCGGCGATTACGGATATTTACCGTATCCGCCCCGACCGTATCCGCGACTGGGTGAGCCGGTCGAAAGCAAACGGCTACCAGGCGCTCCACCTGACGGTCATGGGGCCGGATGGGCAGTGGGTGGAGATACAGATCCGTAGCCGGAGGATGGACGAGATTGCGGAAAAGGGGTTTGCCGCCCACTGGAAATATAAGGAGAATCATGTGGAAGAGGACACCGAACTGGATAAATGGCTGCAAACCATCACCGAGATACTGGAAAACCCCGATCCCAACGCGTTGGATTTCCTCGACACCATCAAGATGAACCTCTTCACCACCGAAATATTTGTCTTCACGCCAAAGGGGGATATCAAAACCCTGCCGCAAAACGCGACGGCGTTGGATTTTGCCTTTGCCCTGCATACCAACATCGGAAACAAATGCATCGGCGCAAAGGTGAACCACCGCTTAGTCCCGCTCAGCCACCGGCTATCGAGCGGAGACCAGATAGAGATCCTCACCTCGCGTTCCCAACAGCCGCAAGCGGA